>JBGTSL010000093.1:0-6987 GCA_041940325.1 Brevundimonas sp. | reverse complement strand
ATCTCGCCCTTGTCCAGAGCCGCGCCCAGCACCTCGCCCGGCACATCCTCGATGCGGGCCCGGCCGTGGGCGTCGTCGGTCAGGATCGGGATCTGCCAGCCCATCCAGCTGCGGGCCTTCAGGCCCATGTTGCGCAGGGTCAGGGCCAGCAGGCCCGAGGTCACCTGTTCGCCCGAGGCGACCACGACATCGTATTCGTCATCGGACAGCTCGATGCCCTGGGCCGGCCGGCCGGCGCCGTCGGTCCAGGCCACCAGCTCATTGGTCTTGCCCGCCATGGCCGAGACCACCACGGCCACCTTCTTGCCCGAGGCGGCCTCGGCGGCGACGATGCGGGCGGCGCGGCGGATGCGCTCGAGGTCGCCCATCGAGGTGCCGCCGAACTTCATCACCAGTCGCGTCGTCGCGGGCCGCGTCATCGTGGCGTATCGCCCCATCTTGCGTGGAGGGCCGCGCGGGTTCATCCCTCGGCCCATGGTCGCTTCTAACGACACGGTATCGGCGCGCATACCCCAAAGCGGCCCGGATTTCGACGACGGCGCGGCGGGCCCCTCGATCGATCCCGCCGATGTGGCGCGCTTCTCGGCCCAGGCGGCGGAGTGGTGGGACGCGCACGGGCCATTCGCGCCGCTGCACCGGTTCAATCCGGCCCGTCTGACCTTCGTCCGCGACCGCGCCGCAGAGCGTTTCGGCCGCGACATCCGGCGCCGCGAGCCGTTCGCCGGCCTGACCCTGCTCGACGTCGGCTGCGGCGGCGGCCTGATCGCCGAGCCGATGCGCCGGCTGGGGTTCGAGGTGACGGCGATCGACGCCTCAAGCGAGAACATCGGCACCGCCCGCGTCCACGCCGAACAGCAGGGGCTGGACATCGCCTACCGCGCGGCGACGGTGGAACAGCTCGAGGCCGAGGGCGCCGGTCCGTTCGACGTCGTCCTGACCCTGGAGGTGATCGAGCACGTCGCCGACCCGGAAGCCTTCGTCCGCACCTGCGCCCGGCTGGTGAAACCCGGGGGCATGCTGGTCGTCGCCACCCTGAACCGCACCCTGAAGTCTCTGGCGCTGGGCAAGATCGCGGCGGAATACGTGCTGCGCTGGGTGCCGGCCGGCACCCACGACTGGAACCAGTTCCTCAAGCCGGACGAGATCCGGCTGATGCTGTCGGAGGAGCCCGTCGCGGTCATCGGGCCGTACGGCCTAGTCTACGACCCGCTGACCGATCGCTGGAGCGAAAGCGACGACGCCGGGATCAACTACATGATGGTCGCCACGCGCGAGTGAACCGGGTTCATCCAGCGTTCATCGACCTGACGCCGTTGTAACGGGACAGCCAAGCTTGGCGGTGACTATGAAGGGGCTCCCTTTCACCTCCCTCCCCGGAGCTCACCGATGAAGCGTCTCATCGTTCTCGCCACCCTCTCCGCCGCCCTGATGACCTCGGCCTGCGTCACCGTCATCGACGCCGGCCACGACGATCACGTCGGCTGGCACGGCCAGAACGCCGCGCCCTTCGACGGCGCCCGCGAGGACTGCCGCGCCCGCACCGGCCGCAACGAACACAGCGACGCCTTCGCCGCCTGCATGGCCGAGAAGGGCTGGACCCGCGGCGAACACTAGGCTGCGGCCGCCGCCCCGCCGGCTCAGGCGGGGCAGCGGGCGTTCAGCGGCGCCGCCCGGAAATTCCATTCCATGCTGCGCGCCTGCCCGTCGATCTCGCCCTCGATCCGCGCTCTCAGAGCATCGCCTTCGCGCTCGTAGACAAGCCGGGTCGGGAAATCGTTCTCCGCATTGGCGAACATCGCCCGGGCCGGGCCGCTCCCGGTCAGGACGAAGACGGTGGGGGGCGCGCCGCCCGGCTGGGCGACATAGGCGAAGCCCAGCGGCGTCGGGCCGATGTGCGACACCTCGAACGAGACGCCGCGCGCGGTCGTCGTCACCGCGTGGCCGACGCTGAGGCCGTTGCGCGGATCGCTCCAGGTTTCGGAAACCTCGCGGCCGCCGGAGCAGTCCAGCCAGTAGCCGGCCATCCATGACATGTCGGGCGGCGGCGCGGTCTGCGTCAGGAGTGCGGCGAGAACGGCGGCGGTCGGCATGGTCGGTCCCCTCTGATGACGGAGGGAGGCTAGTGCGGCGACAGCGGCCCCGGCTTGTAGGATTGCGACGCGATCACCCGCGCCAGACCGGCCTGCTCCCGCGCCCATTCCGTCGCGGTGCAGCCGAGGAAGCGGCGGAAATCCCGGGCCATCTGCGGCTGATCGAAATACCCCGCCTCCAGACCGGCCTCCAGCCAGCCCGCCGCCTCCGGCCCGGCGGCGTGGTCGAACACCCGGCGGAACCGGAAGATCGAGCGCAGCAGGCGCGGGGGGACGCCGACGCGGTCGCGGAAGCGGCGCTGCAGGGCGCGATGTTCGGCGGACGAGCGCGCCGGAGCGGGACGATCCTGTTCGGCGGCCCCGATCTCGGCCCGCACGGCGGGGTCGATGGTCCAGCCGTCCGCGCGCCGACGGTCCTCCAGCCACCGCGCCATGATCTCGACCTGCCCGGCCGGATCGCCCGCCGGAGGCCGCACATCCGCCGTCCGCGCCGTCATGTCCAGCCGACGGTCGGTCGCCTGCGCCAGCGGCAGGCCCAGCCAGTCGCGGGCGCCGTCCGGTTCGAATCTCACGGCGACCAGCTCGACCGGACCCGCGGGCCGAAGCGCCAGCGGCCGGGTCATCTGGCCGGCGAACAGCGCCGGCGGCTGCAGCCGGAAGACGCCGTCGTCGCCCTGCTCCTCGTAGGGCGCGCAGATGTCGACGACGAGTTCGGGACAGCCGTCGGGCGCGATCCGCTGCACCACCGGTTCCGGGGCCGGGGCCGCATAGGTCCAGATGGTCCGCACGAACGGGCGCAGCGACGCCGGCGGCTCGTGTTCTTCGTAACGCTCCCCGTCCCCCGGCATGGCGTTCAGTTCAGCCTGGTCGGGTCGGGCGGGGCCGGCGGCAGGGGGGCGCAGGGCACGCCGTCCTCCTTCAGCCTGCGGACCTCGGCGGGGGTGGCCTCGCCGTAGATCTCGCGCTTCTCGGAGCGGCCCTCGTGGATGTCGCGCGCCTCGCGGGCGAAGGCGTCGCCGACGTAGTCGAAATTCCGCTCGACATGGCTGCGCACCTCGCGGGCCATCTGCATCATCATGCCCTGCATCTTCGCGGGATCAGGGCCGCCGGCGCTCTTGCGGGTCCCGGCCACGGCCGGGGCCATGATCTGCTTGCCGACGCCGCGCGAGCCGCAGACCGGGCATTCCACCAGCCCCCGGCCGGCCTGGTCGTCATAGTCGGAGGACGATCCGAACCAGGCCTCGAAGCCGTGGCCGCCGTCGCACTGGAGGGCGTAGCGGATCATGACGGGAGCGCGAATTCGCGGTCGTGGGTCAGCTGCGGCACCGCGTTGCGGGCCCGGGCGACCGCTTCGAAATCCAGCCCGGCGAACAGCACGCCGGGTTCGTCGTGATCCAGCTTGGCCACCACCTCGCCCCAGGGCGCGACCACCGTCGACCGGCCCCAGGTGCGGCGGCCGTCCTCGTGCGCGCCGGCCTGGGCGGGGGCGAGGATGTAGCAGCCGGTCTCGATGGCCCGGGCGCGCAGCAGGGTCTCCCAGTGCGCCTCGCCCGTCGGCACGGTGAAGGCGGCCGGCACGGCGATCATCACCGCCCCCGCCTTCGCCAGCGCCCGGTGCAGCTGCGGGAAGCGGATGTCGTAGCAGATGGTCAGGCCCAGCCCGCCCCACGGCGTGTCGGCGACCACGGCGGCGTCGCCGGGCCGGATCGCAGCGCTCTCGCGCCAGCGCTCGCCGGTCGGCAGATCGACGTCATAGACGTGCAGCTTGTCGTAGGTCGCGACCACGCCGCCCGCATCGTCGACCAGGATCGAGCGGTTGGCCGCCCGCTCGTCGCCGTCATGGCCCGACCGGACGATGGCCGAGCCGATCAGCAGCCAGACGCCGAGCTCGCGTGCGAGGTCGCGCAGCTTGCTCACGGCCTCGTCGCTATCCTGGGGTTTGAGCACGGCGTCGCGCGCCGCCCGGTCCTGGATCAGGAAATTGGTCGCCTCTGGCGTCAGGATCAGCTTCGCCCCGCCCGCCGCCGCCTCGCGGATCAGCGGCTCGACGTGGGCGAAGGCGGCCGCCGGCGAGGCCGGGGTGCGCGTCTGGACCAGGGCGATCGGAAGTGTGGCCATCAGGCCTCGAGCAATGCGTCCAGCTGGCCCTTGCGGTCAAGCGCGTGCAGGTCGTCGGAGCCGCCGACGTGTTTTCCGTCGATGAAGATCTGCGGGAAGGTCATGCGCCCCCCGGAGCGCTGGATCATCTCCTGCTTCTTCGCGGGATCGCTGGAGGCGACGATCTCCGTATAGTCGGCGCCCTTGCCGTCGAGCAGGGCCTTGGCGGCGTGGCAATAGCCGCAACCGGGTTTGGTGTAGAGGACGACTTCGGCCAAGGGGGAACTCCCGTTTCTTTCGGCGCTATGTAGGCATTTCCCGCGCCGTGCGCACCCGGGCGACGACCGCCAGATCGACGGCGCGGGCGCCGGCCTCGATCAGCGCGCGGGCGCAAGCCTCGGCGGTGGCGCCCGTGGTCAACACATCGTCGACCAGAAGGATGCGCCGCCCCTTGACCCGTCGCCGTCCCTCCTCCGTCACCGCGAAGGCCTTTCTGACGTTCAGCCGCCGGCCGCGCGCCGACTTTCCGCCCTGGGTCCCCGTATGGGTCCGCCGGACCAGGACGTCGGGCAGATAGTCGAGACCGGCGCGGCGGGCCAGCGGCCGGGCGATCTCGGCGGCCTGGTTGAAGCGGCGCGACAGCAGCCGGAGCCGGTGAAGCGGCACGGGCACAACGGCGTCGGCCTCGGCCAATAGCGGCGCCGCGGAGCGGCTCAGCCAGCGGGCGAACAACGGCGCGAACGGCTGGTGGTCGCCGTGCTTGAACTTCAGGATCAGACCCCGTGAATGCTCGTCATAGACGCAGGCCGCCCGCGCCCGGTCGAAGGCGTAGGGGCTGGCCAGGCAGGCGGCGCAGCGCGGCGCGGCGAAGACGCCGCCGTCCATCTCGAAGGCCGCGCCGCAACCGTCGCAGACCGGGTCCTCGAGGAAGACCACCTTCGTCCAGGCGTCCGGGGTCAGGCCCGCCGAGGCCGTCGCCTCCGGACTGTCGTGGGCCAACGGCGGCATCAGCAGGTCGGCCGCGCCCCGCCCGAACGCGCGCAGCCCGAGGGCGACCTGCGAACGGCCCGCTTCCAATCGTCCGCGCCAGCCCCCATCCTGATGCACCATGAGCGCCTCCCCCGGTCCCCCCGAGATCTTCGACAGCCGACGCCGCGCCGCGAAGCTGGCGCGGGGCGAGAAGGCGTTCGAGGCCGCCGACTTCCTGCACGTTCGGGCCGCCGGGAACGCGGTGAACAGCCTGGAAGTCATCCTGCGCGACTTTCCGGACGCCGTCGACCTGTCCGCGCGCCCGGGCCCGTTCGCCAGCCTGCTGGCCGACAGCGCCGCCGCCGGCCGCGTCGGCCCGGTCCGCGTCGCCGGCGAGGAGGCCGACCGGGCAGCCCCCGGAGCGGCGCCCCTGGTCCTGCCGGAGCAGTCGCAGGACCTGATCGTGTCGCTGATGAGCCTGCACTGGGCCAACGACCTGCCCGGCGCCCTGGCCCAGATTCGCCGCGCCCTGCGGCCCGACGGCCTGTTTCTCGGCACGCTGCTGGGCGCCGGCACGCTGAAGGAGCTGCGCGCCGCCCTGACCCAGGCGGAGCTGGAGGTGCGCGGCGGGGCGCAGGCCCGGGTTTCGCCCTTCGCCGACGGTTTCGACGGCGCCGCCCTGCTGCAGCGCGCCGGCTTCGCCCTGCCCGTGTCGGACGTCGACCGCCTGACGGTGCGCTATACTGACCTCTACGCCCTGATCCGCGATCTGCGCGCCATGGGCGAGACCAACGCCCTGGCGGGGCCGATCCGGCCGATCAGCCGGGGCATGCTGGCGCGGGCGGCGGAGATCTACGCCGAACGCTTCGGCGAGGCGGACGGGCGCATCCCGGCGACCTTCGAGATCATCCATCTGGCCGGCTGGGCGCCGCACGAGAGCCAGCAGAAGCCGCTGGCGAGAGGGTCGGCGAAGATGCGGCTGGCGGATGCCCTGGGCGTCAGGGAATGGACCGGCGAGGAAGGCTGACAGCCGTCAGTTGGCG
Source organism: Brevundimonas sp. (assembly GCA_041940325.1). Lineage (GTDB taxonomy): Bacteria > Pseudomonadota > Alphaproteobacteria > Caulobacterales > Caulobacteraceae > Brevundimonas. The sequence continues at coordinate 788 of JBGTSL010000093.1, read as the reverse complement.
CCAATCGCCGCCGCCAGCTTGCCCATCGCCGCGTTGAACACACCCGTCCCGGCGCCGGCGAAGGCGGTGATGCCCGCCAGCGCCACGAGGAACACCAGGGAGATGATCAGGCCGTATTCCAGCGCCGTGGCGCCGCTGTCGTCGGCCAGGAACCGGGAGAACAGAGCACGCATGGCCCCCTCCTTCGGCGGCTAGAGCAGATCGCGCAACCAGGCGACCAGGGGTTCGTCGGCCGGGGGCATCGGATAATCGGCCAACTGGTTCGGCCGCACCCACTTCAGAGCCGCGTGCTCGCGGTTCCGAACCACCCCCGACCAGCGTCGGCACAGATACAATGGCATCAACAGGTGAAACGAATCGTAAGCGTGGCTGGCGAAAACGAACGGGGCCAGACAGGCCTCGTTGACGTCGATGTCCAGCTCCTCCTTCAGCTCCCGGATCAGGGCCGCCTCGGGCCGCTCACCGGGATCGACCTTTCCGCCGGGAAACTCCCACAGCCCGGCCAGCTGCTTGCCCTCCGGCCGCTGCGCGATCAGCACCCGCCCGTCCGCATCGATCAGGGCCACGGCGACGACGAGGACGGTGGGCGTGCCCTCGCTCACGAGCGATAATCGCCGTTGATCTCGACGTAGCGCTTGGTCAGGTCGCAGGTCCAGACGGTCGCCGAGGCCCGGCCGGAGCCGACATCGACGGTGATGTCGATCTCGGCGTTCTTCATATAGGCGCTCATCTTGCCCTCGTCGTAGTGGGGCGAAATGGCCCCGTCGACCGCGGCGACGTGCGGGCCG
>JBGTSL010000092.1:0-6996 GCA_041940325.1 Brevundimonas sp. | reverse complement strand
CGCGAAGATCGGGATCGCGACGGCGCTGGTGAGCCCTGCGGCGGCGGCGGCTTCGGTGCGCTTGAAGTACGAGCCCCCGAATTGCTTCAGGACGATGGGGTGCGCCTCGTCCCAGGCCTTCAGCGCGGCCAGCCCGGCCGCGTCGGTCGCGTCCTGCTCCGCCTTGCTCATCGCATACCAGGCCCGCCATTTCGGGCTGGTCTTGTTCGAGGTGAAGACCGCGAGATAGTGGCCGGTGGCGGGCATGGGCGGGCCTCCTGTTCGACGGCCCACCACACCCCTTTCGTCATCCCGGGGCAAGCGGCGCGTCCACGGTCCCTTCTCCCCATGACGCTGTGCTCACAATCCGCGGAATTATAGTCGGGTTCAGCGGACGAAAGCCCGCCGTTTCAACGCCTTGGCGGATTCTAAAACCTGTCTTCCCGCCCCATGAAGAGCCGGGGGTATGCTTCTCGTCTCCCTTCGACGGGAGCCGGTCTTTGACAATCGCAACCGCCGTCGCCGCCCGAGGCGCCCGGCTCGCCGCATCCGCTCCGATGCCGACTCTGCCGACTCTGACACACCGATTTCCGGCGCCGGCCCTGCCGACTCCGCCACACCCGATTTCTCGATTCTACCCGGGGAAAACCCCCGCCTATTCCGCCGGGCGGAACAGCAGGGCCGAGACCTTGCCCTCGGGGGTCAGGCCGATCAGCCACTGGGTCGCGGCGTTGGCGAAGGTGACGTTGTAGATGTCGATGTCTTCACGGCTGCCCATGAAGTCGACCGCGACCACGGCGCCGAAGCCGTCGATCACCGGCCGCATCGCCGCCGACTGCTCGCGGACCGCCGCGGCGATGGTGTCGGTCATCCGGCCATAGTCGGGCTCGCCGGCCTGCAACTCGGCGATCAGGGTCCGCAGCGTCTCCTCCGAGGCCTCGTTGGCCCGCTCGGGCGACAGCTCCGGGGCCGCCGGGGCGGTCTGCGGCGCGGGCGCCGGCGTCGGTGCGGCGGCCGCGGCCCGGGCCTTCCGGTCGTCGAAGGTGTTGGGCAGCGTCCCGGCGGCCACCTGGGCCTGGGCGGCGGCGGGCGCCAGCAGAAGGACGGCGGCGGCGAGCAGAAGCGGCTTCATGGGGTCGTCTCCGGGAGCGGGCCTCAAAGGGTGACGGGCCAAAGCGACAGAACAAGGGCGGCCCCCGCCGCGGCCAGGGTCAGGGTCGTCGCGACGATCATCCAGCCCGGCGTCCGCACCTCGCGGATCACCACGGTGCGGGGCTCCGGCGGGTTCCGGGCCAGTTTCGACAGGGCCTTCAGCGTGTCGCGCAGCTCCTCCAGAGCGTCCCGGACCTGGGCCTGCGGGCCCAGCTCGCGCCGGATCCAGCGCTCGACCACCGGCTGGGACGCGGCCCACAGGTCGTGGTCCGGGTTCAGCCGCCGGGCCACGCCCTCGACCGAGACCATGGTCTTCTGCAGCAGGATCAACTCCGGCCTCAGATGCATGTCGAACAGGGCGGTGATCTCGAACAGCTGGCCCAGCAGCCGGCCCATCGACACCTGGCTGGCCTGTTTGCCGATGACCGGCTCGCCCACCGCTCGCAGCGCCTGGGCGAAGGTCTCGACCGCATGCTCCGGCGGCACGTATCCGGCCTCGAAATGGACCCGGGCGATGCGGTCGTAGTCGCGGCTCAGGAAGCCCCACAGGATCTCGGCCAGATAGCGCCGCTCCGAAGGCCCCAGCCGCCCGACGATGCCGAAATCGATCGCCGTCAGCTCCGCCGGCGCGTGGCAGAACAGGTTTCCTTCGTGCAGGTCGGCGTGGAAGGTGCCGTAGTCCAGCGCCTGGGTCAGGAAGGCCTGCACGACGTGGTCGGCCAGGGCGTTGCGGTCCAGCCCCGGCTGCTCCGCCGCCGCCGGGTCGGTCATCGGCAGGCCCGGGGCCCACTCCAGCGTCAGCACCCGCTTGCCGACCCCGTCCCAGACCACCGCCGGGGCGGTCATGCGGCAGCCGCCGTCGGCCCGGGCCTTGTCCATGATGTCCTTCAGCTCGGAGGCGGCGGCGGCCTCCAGCCGCATGTCCAGCTCCAGCTGCAGGGCCCGGGCGATGGTCTCGACGAAGGCCGAGGGCTCCAGCCGCCGCGCCGGGGCCACGAAGCGCACCGCCAGCCGCGCCGCCAGCCGCATCGAATCCAGCCCGTCGGCGACGCGCCGCTCGACCCCCGGCCGCAGCACCTTGACCGCCACCTTGCGCCCGTCGGCCAGCTTCGCCGGATGCGCCTGGGCCAGCGAAGCCGCGGCCACCGGCGCGCCGAAGTCGGTGAACAGGGCCTCGACCGGCCGCCCCAGCGAGCGCTCGATCTCGCGCCGCGCCTGATCGACCGGGAAGGGCGCCAGGGCGTCCTTCAGCCGGCCCAGGTCCCGCGCGAACTCGACCCCGAAGATGTCGGCGCGGGTGGCCAGCACCTGACCCAGCTTGATGGCCACGGGCCCCAGATGTTCGAAGGCCTTCCCCAGCCGCTGCCCCGGCCGGCCCTCCCGCCCCTCGCGCCCGGCGAAGGCGTGCAGCAGATGGGCGATCCACCGGACCCAGACCGGCAGCAGCGGCGTGATCTCGCGCGGCACCAGGGCGTCGTGGCGGACCAGCACCCAGCCCCAGCCGAGCAGGCGCACGAAGGCCTCGACCGGCCGACGCACCGGCACGGTGGCGGGCGGCGGCGGCGGGGTCGCGGGATCGATCCGGCGGCTCAGATCGCCCACCCGTGATGGATCGCCGCCACGCCGCCCGACAGGTTGGTCACCGTCACCCGGCTGAAACCCGCGGCCTCGACCATCGCCTTGAAGGTCTGCTGGTCGGGGAAGCGGCGGATGCTCTCGACGAGGTACTGGTAGCTGTCGCGGTCCCCCGCTACCCAGCCGCCGATGCGCGGAATGGCGTGGAAGGACCAGGCGTCATAGGCCTTGCGGATCGCCGCCGCCGTCGGCCGCGAGAACTCCAGGCACAGGAAGCGCCCGCCCGGCTTCAGCACCCGCCGCGCCTCCGCCAGCGCCTGCGGAATGTCGGCCACATTGCGGATGCCGAAGCTGATCGAATAGGCGTCCACCGAGGCGTCCGGCAGCGGCAGGGCCATGGCGTCCCCGACGCCCCATTGCATTTCCGGCTCGCCGCCCTTGTGGACCCCGGCCATGATCATCTCGGCGTTGTAGTCCAGCACGATCACCGAGGCGTCCTCGCCGCCTCGCCGCTGCTGCGCCGCCCGCGCCATCTTCGCATAGCGCCGCGCCATGTCGCCGGTGCCCCCCGCCACGTCGAGGATGGTCTCGCCCGGCTGCGGGTTCAGCTTCGCCGCCGCCGCGTCCTTCCACAGCCGATGCACGCCCCCGCTCATCAGGTCGTTCATCAGGTCGTAGTTCGAGGCCACGCTGTCGAACACGCCCCGAACCAGCTGCACCTTCTCCCGGGCGTCCACGTCGCGGAAACCGAAGGATGAGGTCTTGCCGGAGGAGGCGTCATGGGTGGCCGCGTCGGTCATCGTGGCGGTCTAGCGCGTCCCCGCCGCGCCGTCATCCGTCCGCGTGGCCGCAGCATCGACGCCGGCCCGTCAGTGAGGCCCGCCGTTGGGCCGCGGCACGCCGAGGTCCTTCATCACCCCGCGCATCAGGGCGTAACAGCCGCAGGAGGCGCCCTCCAGCGCCTTGCGGTCCAGCACTTCGACCCAGCCGCGCCCGCGCCGGATCAGTCCCTTGTCCTCGAGGACCGAACCGACCTCCGAAACGGTGGCGCGGCGCACGCCCAGCATGCCCGCGATGTCCAGCTGGGTCAGGGCGAACCGGTCGGCGTCGGCCCGGTCATGGATGGTCAGCAGCCAGCGCGCCAATCGCTCGTCCAGGCGGTGCTGGGCGTTGCAGGCCGCCGCCTGCTGCACCTGGGCGAACAGGCTTTCGGTGAATTTCGACAGCGCTGCCCGCATGCTCTCGCTACGGCCGAGCGCGTCCGCGAAGACGTCGGCGGGACAGCAGGCCGAAACCCCGTCGACCTGGGCGATCGCCCGGCTGGCGGCCCGGCCGTTCATCGGGCCGCAGGTGACGCCGACCAGCCCTTCGCGCCCGATCGCCGCCGTCTCGATCATCCGGTCGGCGTCGACCAGGGTCATCAGCGAGACGACGCCGCTCATTGGAAACCAGACCTCCTCCACCGCCTCGCCGGCGTCGTACAGAAGCTGGCCCTGGCCGAAGGGCCGTTCATTCAGGTGCGGCTCGATTCGCTTTCGATCGGCGGCGTCGAGCGCGGCGATCCACAGATTGTCCATCTCAAAGGCTCCGCTTCCGAATGGCGACGCTCGTTAACGCTCAAGCTTGCCTCCGCGTTCCTGTGTCGAAACCCGACGTCTTGTGGCCCGGGAGCGCCCGGGATACGGCTCTGGGCGGACCAGACGCTGGAACGAGGTGAGCCCGAGATGACCGAACGGCTGGACATGGACGAGGTCCTGGCGTCCCTGCCCTCGTGGCGGGCGTGCGACGGCGACCGCCCCGCCATAGAGCGTCGGCTGGAATTCACCGACTTCAACGCCGCCTTCGGCTTCATGACCCGCGTGGCCCTGCTGGCCGACAAGGTCGATCACCATCCGGAATGGTTTAACGTCTACAACCGGGTGGAGATCGTGCTGACCACCCACGACGCTGGCGGGGTGACCCGGCGCGACCTGGACATGGCCCGCTTCATCGATGAGACCGCCGCAGCCATGGGCGTGACGGCGTGAGCGGCCGCGTCGCGGGCAAGACGGCCCTCATCACCGGCGCCGCCGGCGGCCTGGGTCAGGCCATGGCGTGGATGCTGGCGCGCGAGGGGGCGCGGGTCGCTGTCACCGACATGAACCTCGACGGTGCGCACGCCCTGGCCGACGCCATCAATGCCGTCCATCCGGGCTCAGCCTTCGCCTTCGCCCACGACGTCACCGACGAAGCGGCATGGGCCACGGTCCTCGATCAGGCGGTCGCCGCCATGGGCGGCCTGTCGATTCTCGTCAACAACGCCGGTATCGGCGGCGAACTGACCTGGGTGGAGCAGGACACGCTGGAAAACTGGCGGCGCGTCCAGGCGGTCAACGTCGAATCGATCATGCTCGGCTGCAAACACGCCATGCCGCATCTACGGTCCTCGGGCTCCGGGTCCATCGTCAACATCAGTTCGGTGGCCGGACTCGCCGCCGCGCCGGGCATGGGCGCCTACAACGCCACCAAGGCGGCCGTTTGGATGTACACCAAGACCATCGCGCTGGAGGCGGCCAAGGCCGGCTGGAACGTGCGGTGCAACTCGGTCCACCCGGTCTTCATCAAGACCCCGATCCTTGATCCGTTCGTGGCGATGGCCGGCGGGGACGAGGGGCTGGCGCACGAGAAGCTGGCGCGCGGCATTCCGCTGAAGCGCATCGGCGAGCCCGACGACGTGGCCTGGTGCGTCCTCTACCTCGCCTCGGACGAGTCGAAATTCGTCACCGGCTCCGAGTTCAAGATCGACGGCGGCATGCTGGCCCAGTGAGCATCCGGCTCAGTCGATATCGGCGGGCAGTATCTGACTCGAGAGAAGGGTTTCCATCGCCTCCCAGCGATCCGGCCCCTGCCGCTCGACCCAAGCCTGAACCACGTCACGGCCGAGACCGTAGTTGATGATGTAGCTGCGGTAGGTGTCGATGAAGCGCAGCCGCTGGGTCGCCTTGGCGCGGTCGGCGAGGCTGTACTTCATCAGCTGGTCGACGGCGATCTGACGGTCGATCCGGCCCGCCAGATAAGCGTCGGCGATCGTATATTCGGCCCGCGCCAATTGGCGCGTCAGCGCCTGCAGCTGCGCCTTCTTTTCCGCTGTCGCGGGGTCGAGGCCGGCCAGGGGGAATAGCACCTCGCGTTCGAACGCCAGACCTTCGTCGCCCGGGAACGCCAGATCGATGCCGTAGTTGGCGCTCCCCTCGGCGACGAACGACATGGGGGAAAACAGCGGATAGACGCTCATCTCCACCCAGCCCCGGTCGCGCACGAAGGTCTTCTCCAGCAAGGCGTTGTAGACGTGGTGGCCGGGATAGCCCTCATGGCAGCCCAGATCGATCGCCCGCTCGGTGTAGATCGGGAAGTCAGCGTTGATCTCGATCTTCGACTGGGAATTCCCCTGGTAGTAGTTGTACCCCGACCACGGTTTGTCGCCGACGAAGGCAAGGGTGAAGTTCTCGTTCGCGGGCAGGGCGATGTGCCGGGCGGTACGGCGTCGGCACTCCGCGATGGCGGCGTCCATGACGGCCTGCAGCCGGTCCTTCGGAATGACATAATGCGACTTGAACTCGGTGACCCGGTCGGCGAGCGGGCCCGGGCCGGGCAGCAGGGCGTCGATTTCGGCCAGCACGGGGTCGTAGGACGCCAGGGGGCGCAGGTCGGGGCGGACGCCGAACAGGGCCTCGGCTTCGTCTGCGAAGCTCATCGTCTCGCCCGAGAGCATGCGCAGCCGCGCGGCCGCCGCCGAAACATGGGCCAGCAGATAGGCCTTGCGCTGGACGACATCGGGCCCCGCACCCGTCGTCGATACGGCCTTGAGGCGATCTGTCAGCGAGGCGGCGCCCTGGATCAGCTGCGGGATCTCGCGGGGGTTCGCCTCGGCCGCCGCAGCCCATTCCGGCGGTCCATAGTAGGCGTCGACGTAGCCTTCCTCGCGCTCGCCGATCTCGAGGATCAGGGCGACATAGTCCCGGGCGATGGCATCGAGATTGTCTCCGGACGGATCGGCGGACCCGACCGGGCCCATGGGGCTGGCGCAGGCGCCGACCAGCAACAACAGGGCGAGAACTACCGCGCGCATCGAAACCCTCCATCGTCGAGCGGGCCGCAGGCTAGAGCACGACGCCCGACCGCTGACCATTACAAATCGTCCAGAAAGCCTGGAGGTTCAGCGGCGCATTCGGGATTGAGGGCGAAGCGGTCCTGCTGTAAGGCCCTTCGTCCCGGCTTCCGCCGCCAGACGCACCCGTAGCTCAGCTGGAT
>JBGTSL010000091.1:0-7020 GCA_041940325.1 Brevundimonas sp. | reverse complement strand
CACTTCGTCGAGCACATGGCGTTCAACGGCACCGAGCGCTTCGAGAAGAACACGATGATCGACTTCTTCGAGAAGTCGGGCATGGACTTCGGGGCCGACGTCAACGCCTACACGTCCTTCGACGAGACCGTCTACATGCTCGAGATCCCCAACGCCGACGAGGGCACGGTCGACGACGCGCTGCGCATCCTGCGCGAGCAGATGTCCGAGGCGCTGATGGCGGAGGACGCCGTCGAAGCCGAACGCAACGTCATCGTCGGCGAGGAACGCCTTCGCAACACCCCCGGCCTTCGTTCGATCAAGGCGCGGTTGGCGCTGTACGCGCCGGGCCAGCGGATTTCTGACCGTCTGCCCATCGGCGATCTCGACATCATCCGCACGGCGCCGCGGCAGCGCTTCGTGGAATTCTACCAGGGCTATTACCGCCCGGAGCGCGCGACCTTCGTGGCCGTGGGCGATTTCGACGTCGACGAGATGGAAGCCAAGGTTCGGTCGGCCTTCGAAAGCTGGGAGGGCAAAGGTCCGGCCGGACCGGAACCCGATCTGGGTACGGTCGCCCCCCGCGGACCGGAAACCCGCATCCTCGTCGAGCCGGGCATCCAGTCGACCATCGAACTGGGTTTCATCCGCAACCCTGACCGGGATCCCGACAGCGTGGCCGAACGCCGGGAGGATCTGCATCGCCGCCTGGGCATCGCCGTGCTGAATCGCCGCCTCGGCGAGATCGCGCGTAGCGACAACCCGCCCTTCATCGGCGCCGGTGGCGGCGAGTTCGATCTGGCTGACAGCTTCGGCGCCGCCTCGGTGTCGGCCCAGTACAATGTCGGCGAATGGAAGCGCGCCCTCGAGGCGATCGAGCAGGAGCAACGCCGTCTCGTCCAGTACGGCGTTTCGGAAGCCGAACTCCAGCGCGAGATCACGGCGGTCCGCACGGCGCTGGAGAATGCCGTGGCCGGCGCCGAAACCCGGCGGACGCCACAGCTCGCCAATGCCCTGGCCGGTTCGGTCAACAGTAAGACTGTGTTCAACACCCCCCAGACCAGCCTGGATCTCTTCAATGCCGCCGTCGAAGGCCTGACTGCCGAGACCGTCAACGCCGTCCTGCCGCAGGTCTTCCAGGGCGAGGGGCCGCTGGCTCTGATCGTCACGCCCGTGCCCATCGAGGGCGGCGAGGCCGCGGTCACGGCCGCGCTGGAAGCGTCTCGCGCGACGCCGGTGGCGGCTCCCGCCGCCCAGGCCGAGCTCGAATGGCCGTACGGGACGTTCGGGACTCCGGGAACGGTGGCGGAGCGCCGCGAGATCACTGAGCTCGGCGCGACGGTTGTCACCTTCGCCAACGGCGTCACCCTGACCGTCAAGCCCACCGACTTCCGCGACGAACAGATCCTGGTGCGCGTCAACACCGGCATCGGCGACCTGGGTCTGCCGACAGACCGTCCGACGGTTTCAGGGCTGGGCGCCAATCTGCTGACCGCGGGGGGCCTGGGCAAACTCACGGCCGACGAGATGAGCCGCGTGCTGAATGGCCGGGTCTATTCGGCCGGCTTCAGCGCCGGGGACGATCGCTACACCCTCAGCGGCGCGACGCGTCCGGCGGACCTGGCGCTGCAGATGCAGGTGCTGGCTGCTTATCTGACCGACCCGGGCATCCGTCCCGCGCCGTTCCAGCTGCTGAAGTCGGCTTACGCCCAGCAGCTCGACCAGGCGCGCGCGACCCCGGGCGGAGCCTTCGCGGTGGATGGCGGGGCCATCCTCAGCAGCGGCGACGCCCGCGACGCCCTGCCCCGGGCGGAGGCGCTCGAAGCCTGGACAAACGACCAGCTGAAGGCCGAGCTGACCCGCGGCCTCGCCGGCGGCCCCATCAATATCACCATGGTCGGCGACGTGACCGTCGAGGACGCTATCGCCTCGGTCGCCTCGACCTTCGGCGCCCTGCCGCCCCGCCGCCCGGAGGCCGAGCCGCTGCCCGGTTCGGACCAGAAGCGCTTCCCCGCGCCGACCGACGAGCCGATTCAGCTGACCCATACGGGGCCGGCGGATCAGGCGCTGGCCATCGTCGCATGGCCGACCACCGATGCGGTCGGCGACCGCACCGAGGCCCGCCAGCTCTCGATCCTCAGCCAGGTCCTGCGTCTGCGGGTGCTGGAGGAAATTCGCGAGAAGCAGGCCCTTGCCTATTCGCCGGGGGTCGGCGCCCAGTCCTCGGACGTTTTCCCGAACTACGGCTTCATGCTCGTTCAGGGCGAGACGGCGCGCGGCAGCATCCCGGCCTTCTATGAGGCGGTAGACGCGATCGCCGCCACCCTGCGGGACGCCCCGCCGGAAGAGGACGAATTGAACCGGGCCAAACTGCCGGCCATCGAACGCCTGCGCCTCAGCCAGGCGACGAACGAATACTGGCTGGCCCAGCTGGCCGATGTCGCGGAGGATCCGTCCGAAGTAGAACAGACGGTCAATCACATCGCGGTGCTGGAGGCCGTCACGCCGCAGGACGTCCAACGCCTGGCGCAGAAGTATCTGACCACCTCATCGGCGGTGCGTGTGCAGGTCGTTTCGGCGGAGGCGGACGCGGCGGCGGCGGCCGACTGACGGAGCGAAAAAAGGCCCCGGTCCTTACGGACCGGGGCCAGTCGCTTCTCAGGATCGTCGACAGAGCCGACGAAGACCACCGTAGCGGAGGCCGAATGACGCCCGCCTGAACGGAGCTGTCCGGTTCCGCGTCAGAAAACCCGGCCGCCGACGCCGCCGTCGAGGGTCATCGAGGCGCCGGAGACGGCCACGCCGGCCTGTTCCACGACTTCCTCGCGGTACTCGGTGTAAATCTCTTCCCGCACCATGGTGAGTATCTTCACCCCGGCGCCGTAGCGGCGCAGGAGCGACCGCTCATTGCACTCGCGTTCCGCCTTCTGGGCCCGGCATTCGACCCGGCCGCCGCGGCCGTGCCAAAGCGCCTCGCCCTTGCGGCAGTTGATCGTCTCGCCGCGCTCGAAGTCGACGTCACCCTCGTATTCGGCCCAGGTGTACTGCAGCCAGGTCCCGGCGAGGCAGCGATACAGTTCCCCTTCATAATCCCCTTGGACGTCCCGGTCGGGACGCACCTGAGACGCAGGGTGAGGCACCGCCCGGTCGTCGATGCAGAAGGCCCTGATAACGACGCGCTTCTCCCAGCGGCGTCGGGCTTCGTAGGGCACGCGGATGACCTGACGCACCCGGGCGCCCTCGACGGTCAGGCCGTTGATCGTGGTGGGATAGGGCTGGTCCACCGTCACATAGGCGGATCCGCCGCCCGAGACCCAGACGCTGCCGCCCGCGCGGGCGTTGAGGCCGGCCCGGCTGCGGGCGCCCGCCTCGGCGTTGGCGTTGACATTCACATTGACGTTGAAGTCTCCGCCGCCGCCACAGCAGGGCGGAGGCGGCGGTTGATCGCAGCACGGCGGCGGAGGCGGCGGCGGCGGGGGCGGAGGCGGCGGTTCGCAGCACGGCGGGGGAGGCGGCGGGCAGACTGGTCCGCACTGCGCCGCGGCGGTTCCGGCGACCGCCGTCACGACGACAAACGTCGCCACGGCCGGCGTCCAGTTCATGATCCGCACCCGCATGGGCCGACCTCCCGTCAATCCATTCACGGCCGGTGCAAGCCCCGGACCGTTCCAAACTGCATCTGAACTGCAAAAGCCTTTCGTTTCCGTTGCTTTTCGCCCGGCCCGCTCCTTGCGGCTTCGTCCGCGGAGATCGAGGCGATGTTTCACCCTGATACGCAATTCCTGATCGACCACTGGATGTCGCTGTCGCGGGGTCCCGGGTCCCGCGCCGGAATCCCCGCCCGGGCGGCGGTGGAGCCTGACGCCCTCGGTCTGCGGCTGCCCCGCGCCTTCGTCGCTCATCGGCAGGGGGAGGACGCCATCATTCGCCTGGCGGGGAGCTGGATCGAAGGCTTTCACGGCGAGGCGCTCAAGGATCACGCGCTGTTGCCGCTCTGGCGCGCCGCCTCGCGTCCGCTGGTTTCGACGGCCATCGGCCAGGCGGTCCGCGAGGGACGGCCCGTCGTGATCGTCGCCCTCGCCGGACACACAGGGGCGCATCTGGAGATCACCCTGGCGCCGCTGAGAGGTCCGTCGGGAAGGCCGGACCGCCTGCTGGGGCTGTATTCGCCAGCAGCCACGCTGACGCTTGCGGCCGATGAGCCGCGCCTTCTCACCGCTCGTGTCTCCATCGGCGTCGGAGCCCCGGCTCGCGCCCCGCTCAGCCTCGCGGCCGTCGGGGGACGACGCATCGCCTGACCGGCGAATCTACGCCGGCGCGAGGTCAGCCACGTAGCGACGCCAGTTCTGCACATAGTGGGCGGCGGACGCCGTCAGCGCCTCTATCTGTCCCGGCTCAAGCTGGCGGACGACCTTGCCCGGCTGGCCCATGACCAGCGAGCCGTCGGGGATTTCCTTGCCCTCGGTGATCAGGGTGTTGGCGCCGATCAGGCAGTTCTTCCCGATCTTCGCCCGGCCCAGCACCACAGCCCCGATGCCGATCAGGGTGTTGTCGCCGATCTCGCAACTGTGAAGCATGACCATGTGCCCCACGGTGACCCCGTCGCCGATGGTCAGGGGCTCCCCGGGATCGGAATGCAGCACACTGCCGTCCTGGATGTTGGTGTCTCTCCCGATCGTGATCGGATCGTTGTCGCCGCGCACCACGGCGCCGAACCAGACACTGGCGCCCGGTTTGAGAATCACGTCTCCTATGACGGTTGCGGTCGGCGCGATCCAGTATTCGCCTTCAGGCGGAAGCTGCGGATTCTTGTCGTCGAGACCGTAAACATTCATCAGAACACCGCCATTTCTGAACAAATCAAGGGCTTTAAGCTCTCGTAAACCACGCTAGCATCATAGTGCAGATGCGATTCGAGGTCGCCATTTCGGCCCCGGATCCGAAGCCGGATCAACCCCGGTCCGGTCAACCCCAGGAGAACGCGCGTGATGCGTTCCGGTCGGCGGGTCTTTCCGCTGGAAGTTGGCTCTTCCTCCGATCCGGGCGGATGCGCCGCGTCCCCCTCCCTCCTCACTACCTTCGTTCGAGGCGATGCATTTGCGGCATCGCCTTTTTTCATGCCCTGGAGGCGTCGATGACCAAGCGTGCGGCAATCAAGCGTCAGACCCGTGAAATGTCCCGTGAGCACGGAATCCTGGATTCGCGGCAGTTCATGGAGGACGCCAAGGTGCGGCGTCTTCCCACCCACGCCGGCTGGTCGCCCTATCCCTCCAACGACGACCGCGACCAGGCCTATCTGAAGACGCTGAAACCGAAGTCGGACGGCCAGGCCGAACTGATGACGGCTATCGACCATCACAACATGATCCTCGCGCTCGGCCCGGCCGGCACTGGCAAGACCTACCTCGCGGTCGCCAAGGCGGTCGAGGCGCTGGAGGCCGGGAAGGTCGGGCGGATCGTCCTGTCCCGGCCGGCGGTCGAGGCCGGGGAGTCGATCGGCTTCCTGCCCGGCGACATGGAGGACAAGCTGGCCCCGTATCTGCGGCCGCTCTACGACGCCCTGTCGGACCGGCTCAGCATGAAACGGGTCAAGGCGCTGATGGCCGAGGGCCTGATCGAGATCGCCCCCATCGGCTACATGCGCGGCCGGACCCTGAACAACGCCTTCATCGTCGTCGACGAGGCCCAGAATTGCACCTACGTCCAGCTCAAGATGCTGCTGACGCGGCTGGGCTGGCACTCGACCATGGTGGTCACCGGCGACCCGCAGCAGTCGGACCTGCTGCCCGGCATTTCGGGCCTGTCCGACATCGCCGACCGGCTTCTGGCGGTGCCGGAGATTGCGGTGGTGAAGCTGGCCGAACGCGACATCGTCCGCCACCCGCTCGTGGCCAGCATGATCGGCGTGCTCTGACCGAGGATCAGGCCGTCGCGGGATTTCGCGCGGCGGCCTCTTCCTTCGTCAGTTCGAGCCCCTCGGAAGGCCCGCTTTCCGGTGGTCGCGGTCGGGCGCCCATCCGGTCGACGAGTGCGAATACGAACGGGTTCAGTGAAATCGACAGAAGGGCCGCGGCGAGGATCAGGTCGCGGGTCTCGGCGCTGATGCCGCCCAGACTGACCGCTAGCGCCGCGAGAATAAACGAGAACTCGCCGATCTGGGCGAGGGCGGCCGCGACCGTCAGACTGGTCGCGCGGTCCAGCCTGAACATCGTCGTGATCGCCAGGGCCGCTGCGGACTTGCCAATGATGACGATTCCGAGGACGCCGAGGACCGCCAGCGGTTCGCGCACCAGGATATTCGGGTCGAACAGCATCCCCACCGAAACGAAAAACAGCACGGCGAAGGCGTCCCGCAGAGGCAGTGACCGCTCCGCCGCATTGTGGCCCAGCGGCGAGCTGTTCAGCACCAGCCCGGCGAGGAAGGCGCCCAGTGCGAACGAATGAAACAGCTGGTAGGCCGCCCAGGCGATCCCCAGGGCGATGGCCAGCACTCCGAGGGTGAACAGCTCCCGCGACCGGGTATGGGCGATCCGGACCAGAAGCCAGGGCAGAACCCGGGTGCCGACCACCAGCATGAAAGCCACGAAGCCGGCGACCTTCAGGAGCGTCCAGCCGACCGAGCGGGCCAGGTCGACGGGGCCCGCGGCCTCGCCGGCGCCAGCGACCAGCAACGGCAGGACGACCAGGGCGAGGACGATCACGAGGTCTTCGACGATCAGCCAACCCATGGCGATGCGGCCGACGTCAGCCTTGACCTGTTTCCGCTCCTCCAGCGCCCGCAGCAGCACGACGGTGGACGCCACGGACAGGGCGAAACCCATCAGCACGGCCTCGAGGTCGCCCATTCCCATCAGCCGGCCCATGCCCCAGCCCAGCCCCGTTGCGACCGCGATCTGAACCAGCGCCCCCGGGACGGCGATCCGGCGCACCTTCATCAGGTCGGCGAGCGAGAGCCCCTCGACCTCCAGGAAGAAGTCGTACAGGCCGGTATGGGTGTCGATCCTCAGCCTGGCCGTCCCGGTCGCGTCGGTCGCGACCGGA
>JBGTSL010000090.1:0-7032 GCA_041940325.1 Brevundimonas sp. | reverse complement strand
GCCACGCCATCGAGGCGGAGCTGGGTTTCGACGAGACGAAGCTGACGCATGGCGAGGCGGTGGCGCTGGGCTGCGCCCTGGCGTTCCGGTTCTCGGCGGTGACGGGTTTGTGCGCGGCGGAGGACGCGGCGCGGGCGGACGCCGTGCTGGCGGCGGCCGGCCTGCCGACCCGGCTGGATCAGGCCGGGACGTTCAGGGCGGCGGCCCTGGTCAAGCGGATGGCCGGGGACAAGAAGGCCGAAGGCGGACGACTGACGCTGATCCTGGCGCGAGGCGTCGGCGAGGCGTTTGTGGCGAAGGCCGTCGATCCCGCCACAGTCGTTTCGTTTCTGACTTCCGAGGGAGGCCAATGAGCCTTCAGCCGATGATCCTGACCGCGGGGCCGCTGGCCAACCAATTCGTGCGGCTCGAACCGTTCGAGGTCAGGCTCGAGGCGGAGGTGCGGGCGGCGCTGGACTGCGATCCGGACGCCTGGGACGTCATGGTCGCCGCTGCCTATGGCGAGCATTTCGACGGTTGGTGGCGGTCGGCGCTGGCGGCGATGGCCGAGGGCAGTCGCATCGCCTACGCCGTCCGGCGGCTGTCCGACGGCGCCGTCGTCGGCACGACCAGCCTCTACGAGATCAAGCCGGCCTATCGGCGATGCGAGATCGGCTCGACCTTCTACCGGCCGGAGGCGCGCGGCGGCCCGGTCAATCCCGCCGCGAAGCGGCTGCTGCTGGAGCACGCCTTCGACGCGGGCGCGGTGAGGGTCGAGATCATCACCGACGCCATCAATCCGGGAAGCCAGGCGGCGATCCGAAAGCTGGGCGCGCGGGACGAAGGAATTCTGCGCAAGCACAAGATCACCTGGCGAGGGCGGGTCCGGGACACGGCGCAGTTCGCCATTCTCGATGAGGACTGGCCGGAGGTGTGCGCCCGGCTCGACGCCCGGCTGGCGACGTTCCGCTAGTCCACGGCCCGGCAGTCGGTGGGCTGGCGTCCATCGCCGGTCCAGGTCGCCATGGCGCCCTCGCCGCGGAGCTCGTAGCCGGATGCGCGGTACCAGAGGCCCGAACCGGCCTGCTCCTGATGCAGATCGACCGCCTTGCCCGTGGAGTTGCGGACGGTGGCCATCTGACGCGGATTGTCGAAATCGACCGTAAGACGCTCGCCGTTGTTGCACAGATAGCTGGTGCGGATGACCCGGTTCAGCGCCCGCTCCTGGATCTCGGCGCCAGTGCGACGGCGGGCCGTCTGGGCCTTTTCGGCCCTCTCGCGCACGGCCTCGCCGTCGGTCGGCCCATCAGCGGGGTCCGGGCCCCCGCAGGCGCTCAGGACAAGGGCGGCGGCCAGGGCGACGGGCGTCAAACGCATGCAGACAAGCCTTGCGGTTCGGGTGGAGCCTTGAACGCGCCGTTCAGGCGGCCGTTCCTTTGCGCCGGGCGCGGAAGAAGGCGCGCAGCAGGTCGGCGCCCTCGGCGGCGAGAACCCCGCCGGTCGTTTGAGGTCGCCAGTGGCAGGTGGGCTGGTCGAAGAAACGGGGACCGTGGATCACCGCGCCGCCCTTGGAATCGTCGGCGCCCCAGACCACGCGGCCGATGCGGGCGTGGCTGATGGCGCCGGCGCACATGGCGCAGGGCTCGAGCGTGACGTAGAGGGTCAGGCCCGTGAGGCGGTAGTTTTCCAGCTTCGCGGCGGCGCCGCGCAGGGCCACGATCTCGGCGTGGGCGGTGGGATCATGGGCCCCGATGGGGCCGTTGCGGCCCTCGGCGACCACTTCGCCGGTCGATTCGTCGACGATCACGCAGCCGACGGGAGTCTCGCCCGCGTCCGCCGCCGCTTGCGCACAGGCCAAGGCCATGTGCATGAACCGCTCATCATGGCCAGCCATCCCCGAGACAACGACAAGAAGCCGCGCCCGCGTCAAGACGGCGACCGCGACGGCCCCCGCAAACCCTTCGCCAAGGCGGGCCCGAAAGGCCCCGGAAAACCCGGCGGCAAGCCGGGACCCAAGGCCGACGAGGCGCCGAAGCGCAGCGAGCGCATCGCCAAGGCCATGGCCCGGGCGGGCATCGCCTCGCGCCGCGAGGTCGAGCGGCTGATCGGTCTCGGCAAGGTGGCGGTCAACGGCAAGATCCTCGACACGCCGGCGACCCTGGTGACGCGGGACGACGTCATCACCGTCGACGGCAAACCGATCGGTTCGGCCCAGGCGACGCGGGTGTGGCGCTATCACAAGCCGGCCGGCCTCTTGACCTCGCACACCGACCCGGCGGGACGGCCGACGGTGTTCGACGCCCTGCCCAGCGGCCTGCCGCGGGTGATCTCGGTGGGGCGGCTGGACCTGAACACCGAGGGGCTGCTGCTGCTGACCAACGACGGCGAGCTGAGCCGGGCGCTGGAGCTGCCGTCGACGGAACTGGTGCGCCAGTACCGGGCGCGGGCGCGCGGGCGGGTGACCCAGGCCCAGCTGGACACGCTGAAGGACGGGGTGACCGTCGACGGCGTCCGCTACGGCCCGATCGAGGCGACGCTGGACAAGGTCAAGGACAAGGCCGAGAGCGACGGCAAGGGGCCGGCCAACCTGTGGGTCAGCGTCTCCATCACCGAGGGCAAGAACCGCGAGGTCCGCAAGGTGCTGGAGCATCTGGGGCTGACGGTGAACCGGCTGATCCGCCTGGCCTACGGGCCGTTCCAGCTGGGCACCCTGCCGACCGGGTCGGTCGAGGAGGTCGGGCCGCGGGTGATCCGCGAACTGCTGGCCGAGCATATTCGGCCCGAGAACCTGCCGACGGGCAATACGGTGGCGACGCCGGCGCCGATCCCGGGGCGGCGGATCTCGACGCCGATCGTGAAGGGCGCGTCGGGCTCGGCCATCTCGGATCCCTCGCGCAAGCCCAGCCGGGTCCGGGCGGCCGGCGCCGCCGCGGAAGCGGCCGCCGAACGCGCCGCCCGGCCGCAGAAGAAGCCGGGCTGGGCGAAGGCGACGCCGAAATTCGAACATCCGAAGAAGAATTTCACCCCGCGGGCCCGGCCCGAGGGCGAGTCCGGTGGCGGGGATCGGCCCAAGCGGGCCTTCAAGCCGCGCGAGGACCAGTTCATCGACAAACCGCGCGGGGAACGGTCGTTCTCGAAGCCGGCGGCGGACGGGGATCGGCCGAAGCGCCCGTTCAAGCCGCGCGAGGGCGGGGCGGCCCGGGGTGAGGGGGCCTCGGGGTTCAAGCGCGGCGGCGGCACGCGCAGCAATCCGCCGGGCGGCTCCCGCCCCGGCAAGGGTCCCGCCAGCGGGCGCGGCAGCCCCCGCGGCCCGCGCTCCAGGGGCTGATCCATGCGCATCGTCGCGGGCAGTCTGAAGGGCCGGGCCATCGTCGCGCCGGAGGGGCAGGGCACGCGTCCGACCTCGGACCGGGCGCGGCAGGCGGTATTCAATGTGCTGGAGCATGCCGCCTGGGCCGAGGGGCTGCAGGACGCGCGGGTGATGGACGTCTATGCCGGGTCCGGCGCGCTGGGCTTCGAGGCGATCAGCCGGGGCGCGGCCTTCTGCCTGTTCGTCGAGACGGACGAGGACGCGCGCGGCGCCATCCGCGAGAACGCCGACGCCTATGGCGTGATGGGGCGGACCCGGGTGCACCGGCGCAGCGCGACGGATCTGGGCGTACGGCCGGGTTCGGACGGGGAGGCGTTCGATCTCGCCTTTCTGGACCCGCCGTACGGCAAGGGGATGGGTGAGCAGACCCTGGCGCGGCTGCTGGAGGGCAACTGGCTCAAGCCTGGGGCGGTGGTGGTGTTCGAGCGTGGCTCCGACGAGCCGGAGATCGACACGCCCGGCTATGAGCGGCTGGACGCGCGCGACTACGGGGCCGCGCGGGTGCTGTTCCTGAGGGTGGCGGGGCCCGGCTGAGGCGTCTGGCGTGGCCGCCGGTTCCGGGTCAGGATGCGGCCATGAACACGTTCGACCGCCGCGCCTTCCTCGCCGCCGCCGGAGCCTCGGCCGCGGTCCCGTTCACCGCCTGCGCGCAGGAGGCCGGGGACGGCTGGACGCCGCGCGCGTCGATGCCGTGGCCGGCGCAGGAGATCTATTGCGCCCTGCACCAGGGCCGGATCGTGACTGGCGGCGGGCTGGTCTCCCGGCAGGGCCAGCCGCTGCACATCGAGGACCGGATGGCCTTCTACGACCCCGGTCAGAACGTCTGGGAGGAGGGGCCGAGCCTGCCCGCGCCCCGCCACCATCCGATGTTCATCGACGGCGATCATTTCAACTTCTACGTCGTTGGCGGTTACGGGCGTTCGGAAGCGGGCGACTGGACCAACACCACCTCCGCCTGGCGCTTCGAGGACGGCCGCTGGCAGGAGATCGCCGCCCTGCCGTCTCCGCAGGCCGAGGCGGTCGGCGTGGGGAGGGGCGAGACGCTGCACCTGATCACCGGCCGGACCCCGGCCGGGACGGCGAACGGACAATGGACTGATCAGGCCGACACCGAGCGGCACCTGATCTATCACGTCCGCCACGATCGCTGGGAGATCGGCCGACCCTGTCCGATGGCGCGCAACAGCGCTGCGGGGGCCGCCCTCGATGGGGCCATCTACATCGCCGGTGGACGCACCGTGTCGGGCGGCGGGACGGGGCGACTGGACCGCTACACGCCTTCGGAGGATCGCTGGGACACCCTGGCCCCGATCCCGCCCTCGCCCACGACGGGGCAGCAGGTCGGCGGCGGTCTGGCCATGGCTTCGGCGGGCGGGAAGCTGATCGCTTTCGGCGGCGAGTGGTTCCGGCCCCGCGCCGAGGGCGGCGGCGGCGGAGTGTTCGCGGAAACCTGGATGTACGATGCCGCAGCGGATCGCTGGGATTCGGGTCCGCCGATGCGGACTCCGAGGCATGGGCTGGCCGCGATGACGGTGGACGGAGCAGTCTACGCCATCGCCGGCGGCGAAGTCGTGTCGGGCGGCCGGGCCGGGAGCGTGGTCGAGGCGCTGGGGGTCTAGGACTCCCCTTGCAGATACTCCACCTTTCCGACCTCGATGTGCGTGGCGGCCCAGTCCAGCAGGGGCTGGCGGGTCGCGGCCGCGTCCTCCGGATACTGCACGACAGTGAGCGTCGGTTCGACGTCGCAGGGCCGCTCGCCGGGCGGCAGCAACCCCGGGGCCGAACAGCTGTAGTGGATCAGCGCCGCCGCCCGAAGCCTGTCAGCCCCATCCCAGAGCAGGGCGGCTTTCTCGTCGCAGCTATGGCGCCGACACCCGCTCTCCAACCGCCATCCCTGTGACAGGCGAACGTCTGGCTCGGGAGGACCGTCCAGCGCGGATGTGATCGCCCACTGGAGGGGCATCTGGGGGCGAATGTAGTCACCGCTCAGCCCGCCTGTAAGCCGCATGAGTTGCACCGTGCGCCATTCAGACGGAGCCAGGCGGGTGTCCTGGGCGGTTGCCGCCGCAGGCAGGGTCAGCGCGACGGCGAGGCAGAGAAGGCGGACGTATTTCACCCGTCGCACCGGGTCGGCGGGATATCTCCCTCGTCTATTGCAGCCTCCAGGACGTCTGCTTCGAGGTTACGCCGGGTGGAGTAGGCGTCGCCAAAGTCCCGAAGTTCATCGACGGCGTCTTGCCAGCGTCCTTCGGTTACCGCCGCCCAGAAGGAAGGTGTCCCTCCCTCAGAAGCCGGAAGGTGCAGGTTGGGTCCGTACTGGAGGGCGACGGATGCGATGACCGTCTGCACCGCCGAGGGCAGGCGCCAGAAGGAGAGGTCAGACGCGTTGTTATAATTCGTCGCCAGTTGAGTATATATCTGGTTGTGCACGGCGCGATCAAGTTCGGCGACTTGACCCGGCGTTAGTATCAATGGGTGGTCGTCCAGGAAATCTGCGGCAGCTTGCCCGCGCAGCCCGAGATATGGAGTCAACAAGCTGACAAGATCAGCAGAGAGATTGAGGCTGGCCAGGTCAGCTGAATTACGTTGACCCAAATCCACCCCCGTCCCCACGGTCACGCCGCTGTCCGAGCTGGGAGGAGGGTAGGCCTCCTGCACGGCGGCGCCTTCGCGTTCAGCGATGAACTCGTCATCGATTCGATCGTCTGCTGTACTCTCTTGGGAACACTCCTCTTCGGCCGTTCCGCCTCCACCCGGCAATGAGGTCCAGTCAATGGCTCCGGGGTGGCCATTGCTCTCCCAAGCCATCCATGCCTGATAAAAAAGGTTTGGGTCCGGCGGCTGGGCGGTGACGATGACGTCCTCGACGGTTGTTCCGCCGTCTGGTGACGGAACGCTGTCATCACCCTGCTTCATCAGTCCCATCGGGCCGGTCGAGCCCTTGCCTGAATCCCCCGGCAGCTGAAGGAATGGATCGCTTGAAAGCGAATCACCCGGTTCGACCTGGCGCCCGCCCGACAGTGGCGGAAGAGCCCAAGGTTCCAAGACTTCGTCCTCCGAAACCGCGGTCGCAATATCAGTTTCTCGGATGGCCAGTGTCCAATCCGGGTCGACAGCATCCTGTGGCCCGACATTGAATAAAGCAGCAGATTCCGACATCGGCCCAGTCGCGGCCTCGAACAACCAATCTTGCATGCCTTGCTCCCCGTGCTTTTGGAAAGCCTCTGCGAAGATGACCGGCATTGCAAGCTTGAGTGGAAGCATTGTACGCGGCGAAGTCGAGTTCGACCGAAATGCCGCTTGGTATGGGGCCCGCGTCTCGAACTCCTGCGTCTAGCCGCCGGCGCGCAGTCGGGCGGCGAGCGTTCGCGCCGCCGCCGTGACCTCGGCCCAGGTGACGTCGAAGCCGGCTTCGTCGCCGAACCAGGGGTCGGCCACCGCCTGGCCCTCGCGGCCCTCGACGTGATCCAGCAGCAGGCTGAGCTCGGCCGTGGCGTCGGCGGGGGCCAGTCTCCGCAGGTTGGCGAGGTTGTCGTGGTCGAGGGCGATCACGTGGTGGAAGCGGTGGAAGTCGGCGGTCTCCTCGGCCGGCTTCGGTTCGGACACCACCTCGAACCCGGCCGACTTGCGGTTCGGGTGCTCGATCAGGACCGTGCGGTCCTGCTCGGAGGCGTTCTTGATCG
>JBGTSL010000089.1:0-7047 GCA_041940325.1 Brevundimonas sp. | reverse complement strand
AGCGCCCATGACCTATCAGGCAGCGTCTGGTGCAGGTGCGCAGAACATGCGTGAGCTGCTCAGTCAGATGGGCGTTCTGCGCGATGGGGTCAGCGAGTTGCTGGCAGATCCGTCTTCGGCGATTCTGGATATTGATCGTGCCGTGACCGACACCATGCGTTCAGAGGCTTTCCCGACGGACAACTTCGGGGTGCCGCTGGCGGGTAGTCTGATTCCGTTCATCGATAAGCAGCTGGAGAACGGCCAGAGCAAGGAAGAATGGAAGGCTCAGAGCGAGACCAACAAGATCCTGGGTCGCTCCGAGCAGCCAATTCCGATCGATGGTCTCTGCGTTCGAATTGGTGCCATGCGTTCTCACAGCCAGGCAATCACCATCAAGCTTCGCAAGGACCTGCCGCTCGATGAGATTGAAGCGCTGCTGGCGCAGGGTAACGACTGGGTGAAGGTCATCCCTAACGATCGCGACGCTACGATGCAGGAGCTTACGCCGGCGAAGGTGACAGGCACTCTGAGTGTGCCCATCGGCCGTATCCGCAAGCTGGCCATGGGGCCGGAGTATATCTCCGCGTTTACCGTCGGCGACCAGTTGCTGTGGGGTGCTGCCGAGCCACTACGTCGTATGCTGCGCATCCTTCAGGAGCGTTGATCGAAATAGGGTAGCGCGGCTATGTAATGCCAACTGCGTCCGGTTCCGGTGATCAAAACAGGGGCGGAGGCTGATTTCAGCCTCCGCCCCTGTTATTTTCAGCGGTTGTCGGTTCACGTCATCGGGTTCGTGGGCTATGCTTGCACGGGCTGCCTCTGCCTGCACGGGCAAGTGGTAACAGCAGGTTCCACGGCATAGCTGAAGAATTAGTGGAACGAATCCGGCTGATTGATTGATAAAACACAATTTATCAACAATACTTGGCCCATTAGCCAAACGTTGATTTACAAAATAATTAGAACGTTTTGCAGGCGATTGATTTTAGTCAAAAGTGATCCAATCTCGTCCGATTCTGTTTGTAAAAAGCAGTAAAGAATAACGGAGACTGGAAAGGAATTAGCATGAAGGTACGCAAGCTTGCGGTTGCCCTGGCACTGGCTGGTGGGCTCGGCTCTGGAGTCGCACAGGCATTGGGACTTGGGGAGATTGAGCTCCAGTCCTATCTGAATGAACCGCTCGAAGCGGATATCGGCCTGACTAGAAGTGGCGGCGTGAGTCCGTCTGACGTGTTTGTTAATCTTGCGTCCGAGGGGGCATACCGGCAGGTTGGTATCGACCGGAGTTACTTCCTTAACAAGCTCAAGTTTGATGTCACTACCGCAGCTGACGGTAATCTCGTTGTCAATGTATCGACAACCGAACCGGTCAGGGAGCCGTATCTCAATTTCCTGCTCGAAGTGACCTGGCCCAGTGGGCGGCTGATGCGTGAATACGCAGTATTGATCGATCCCCCGGTCTATGCCGAGGATTCCGGACTGACCCAGCAGGTCCAGGCGCCTGTGGTTGCTCCGGCCCCAGCCCCGGCTCCCCGCCAGACGGTGTCTGCTGCACCGCGTGTTGAAGCTGCTCCAGCTTCATCATCCGGCACTGGCTCGCCGGCGACCTTCGGACCGACCGGCCCTGCGGATACCCTCTGGGCGATTGCGTCGGCCGTCAAACCGAATAGCAGTGTCTCCAACCAGCAGGTCATGCTGGCCATACAGGACCTCAATCCGGATGCCTTCATCGGTGGCAATATTAACCGGTTGAAGCGTGGTCAGGTATTGCGTATTCCCACCCTTGAACAGGTTCAGCAACGTAGCCGGGCCCAGGCGACTCAGGAAGTCAGTCTCCAGAACGAGGCCTTGGCCGCACCCGTCGCCCGTACCGTTGATGCGCGCGAGGAAACTCCCGAAGTAGCGGCTGAGCAGACGGCTCCCCAGGTGGCAGCGGCTGTCGAAACCGGGGGCGACGAGCTTAAGCTGATGGTTGCTGATACCACTATGGACCCGGCCGAGAACGATTCAGGTTCGGCTGGTGGTGAGAGCACCATGTCCGGCGGTGTCGCCTCCGGTTCTTCGGTCGTAATGGAAGAATTAGACAGCACCCGTCGCGAGAACGAAGAGCTGTCGGGTCGCGTTGAAGATCTGCAGGCTCAGGTCGAGACTCTGCAGCGTCTGCTGGAGTTGAAGAATACCCAGCTTGCTGAGGCCAAAGAGCAGGCGGACGCGGCGAACCGGGCGAAAACCGAATTCCTGGCCAATATGAGCCACGAGCTGCGTACGCCGCTGAACGCCATCAACGGCTTCTCGGAGATCATGGCCGGGGAGATGTTCGGGCCGCTGGGCGACGCCCGCTACAAGGGCTATGCGGCCGACATCCTGAAGTCGGGCCAGCACCTGCTCAGCCTGATCAACGACATCCTCGACATGGCCAAGATCGAGGCCGGCAAGCTGACACTGCACTACGAGGCCGTGTCGCTGAAGGAGATCGTCGAGGACGCGGCGCGTCTGATGCGCGGACGGGTAGAGGAGTCGGGGCTTAAGCTGCTGGTCGACGCGCCGGACCTGCCGACCATCGAGGCCGACCATCGCGGTCTGAAGCAGGTGGTGCTGAACCTGCTGTCCAACGCCGTGAAATTCACCCCGGAGGGCGGCGACATCGTGATCGCCCTGTCACGCGAGGACGACGACCGGGTCCGCGTCGCGGTCACCGACACCGGCATCGGCATCGCCGCCGAGGATCTCGGCCGGCTGGCGCGACCGTTCGAGCAGGTCGAGGGACAGCACTCCAAGACCACCCAAGGCACGGGCCTGGGGCTGGCGCTGACCAAATCGCTGATCGAGCTGCACGGCGGGACCCTGACGCTGGAGAGCGAGCCCGGCTGCGGCACGACGGTCAGCTTCGACCTGCCCATCCGCCGTCCGGAACAGGCGACGCAGAGTCAGGCGCGAGCGGCCTGAACGGATTAGTTGGCCCTGCGCGGCCGGTCTTCACGCCCCTTGCGGTCGCCCTTGTCGCGGACCACGACCCGGCCGCGGCGGGTGAGAATTTCCGACAGGGCGGCCCGGTCGTCGGGCTCCAGCGTCGCCAGCACCGCCACCGCATCGGCCTCGAGCCGGGCCCGGCCGCGCAGTTCGGCGGCGCGCGACTCCTCAAGCAGGGCGGAGACCCGGGCGGGATCGAACTCGCCGGAGCGGACCAACGCTGTGGCCTGACGGCGCTTGAGCCGCGTTTCCTCGAAATCGGGGCGGGCCTCCCGGGCCGAGGCGCGCAGGGTGTCGCGCACCCGCTCGCGGACGGCGGGGTCCAGACCCTCGACCACCGCCATGAAGGAACGGTCGCGAGGCGCCCGGTGCTGGGCTTCGAGGCGGCGCTCGACGTCCGCCCGGCCGAGGAGGAGGGTCGCGCCCGCCGCCGCCGCGAACAGGTTCAGCGCCACCGAGGCGGCCAGGGCGATCTTGAGGATTTTGGGGCTCAACCGAGCACCTCCGTATCATCCACGCCGAGCAGGGAGGACTGGTAGAGTACGGCGTCGGCCTGGGCGTCGGCGGTCAGATGGCTGGTCAGCATCACGCCCGCGATCACGCCGGCGCAGGTGGCCACGGCCCAGCCGGCCCCGAAGGCCAGCGACAGCCGGTCGATCCACACGCGGCCCGCGCGACCGGCCTTGCCGCCGTCCGAGGCGGCGGCGGCGAGCACGCGGTCGCGCAGGGCCATCGACGCCTGCGGGGTCGGCGAATGGCGCAGCAGCGCATCGACCGCGTCGGCCTCGCCGAGCGCGGGATAGGCGATGTCGACCCGGGCCGCCGCAAAGGCCTCGGCCGCCGAGCGTTCGCCTTCCGGCCACCGGCGGCGATCGGCGCCATAGGCGGCCACAAGGGCAAGGAAGCGTTCCGCCGTCATCACGTTCATACTCCTTCGGCGCCCGGCCGGCATCCGGCCAGCGCCAGTCTCAGAGCCCGCCGTCCACGCGATAGCAGGCTTTCCAGGGCCTCGACGCTGATCTCCATCAGCCCGGCAGCCTCGATGTTCGACAGTTCCTGATAATGGCACAGCACGATGGCCTCGCGCTGCCGATCGGGCAAGCGGGCCAGGGCGCCGTTGACCGCCGCCCCGACATCGGCGGCGAGCAGGCCGCGATCCGGCGCGGGGCCTTCGTCGCTGCGGTCCGGCATGACCTCTGTCGGCACCTCGCGCCGCCGCCGGAGGCGGTCGTAGCAGAGGTTCAGCGCCACCCGGTGCAGCCAGGTGTCGAACCTGGCCTTGCCAGACTCCCAGCGGGGCGCCTGACGCCAGGCCCGAACCATGGCTTCCTGGGCGACGTCCTCGGCCTCGACCGGGTCCCCGAGCATGCGCTGGGCGAGCGCCAGCATGCGCGGCAGCTTGCGCGCGACCATGGCCTGGATCGCCGCCGGATCGCCCTGACCCACGCGGCGCACCAGATCCTCGTCGGGGTCGGCGAAGGTCGCCATCCGGCCTCGTGGAAGGGTTGCTCCAAGGCCGGTGAGGTCGAGGACCGCCGCGCCCGCCATCTGATTACTCCGAAGCGGGCGCCGGAGGCGACGCCTGTTGTGCGAAGCGGGCGGCGCGACGCTCCATCATGCGCTCCCGGCGGTGCTGGCGGCGGTCGGCGCGGGCCGCCTGGCGCTCTTCGACGGTGACGTAGCCGTCGCTGTCGGCGTCCATGCGCGCGAAGCCCGCCTCGGCCCGGGCCCGGGCGTCGCCGATCACCACCGGGCCGCGGTCGGCCATCCGGCCAGCACGATGCGGACCGCGGTGGGCGCGGCGTCCACCCCGGTCGGCGCGGGCTTCGGCCCGCTGATCGCGATGGGCGTCGAACTCGGCCTTGCTGATGAGGCCGTCGTCGTCGGCGTCGAGGCGATCGAAGCGGGCGTCCGCGCGCCCGGCGCGGCGAGCCTGGTGCGCGGCGCGGCGCTCCTCGCGGGTGACGGAGCCGTCGCCATTGGCGTCCGCCGCGGCGAGGCGCTGGACGCGGGCCTCGACGAACTCGGCCTGGCTCAGACGCCGGTCGCCATCGGCGTCGGCGCGGAGGGCGCGGTCCGGGGATTGCCGGGCGACGGCGACGCCGCCCGCAGCGGCGAGGGTCAGGGCGGCCAGAGCGCCGGCCAGAAGCGTCTTTCTCATCTCGATGTCTCCATGGCCGCCAGCGGCCGAGCATCCCTGTCGGAGAATGAAACGCGGCTGGCGTCAGTCTCCGTCGCCGACCGGCGGCAAGGCGGCCTCGAAGGCGGCGCGGGCGGCGGCCCGGGCCCCGGCCAGCCCGGCCTTCAGGGCGTCGTAGTCGGGGAAGCCGGCAGCCTTGGCCAGCCGCTCCCGGAAGCCTTCGGGCTCCTCATCCGGATCGGGGCGGTCGTCGAAGGCGGCGCCGAGAATCTGGCTGAGGGCCTGCTGCAGCCGCCAGGCCTCGGCCAGCTCCGGATCGTCGGACAGGGCCTCAAGGGTGGAGACGGTCAAGGGTTCGCCCGACCGCGCCTGGCGGAGCTGGCGCACCTGGGCGACGAATTCGGCGTCGACCTGGCCGCCGGGGGCCAGCTTGACGTCCCAGTGACCTTGCGGCGGCCGCTGGCGGGCCATGCGGTCGCGCATGCGGCGGGCGTCGGCCGCGAAGCTGATGTCCGGGCGCGGACGGCGAAGAATGGCGTCCAGCGTCGCGGATACCCGCGCGCCGAAGTCGGAGTCGTCGGCCCAGACGACGCGGGCGCGGGTCAGGGCCATGAACTCCCAGGTGTCGGCCTCGCGCGCGTAATAGTCCTCGACCGCCGACAGCCGCAGCGACACAGGCCCCTTGGCCGCGCCCGGGCGGAGCCGCATGTCGACCTCGTAAAGACCCCCCTCGGCGGTATGCGCCGACAGGGCCGCGATCAGCCGCTGGGTGAAGCGCGAATAGAACGGGCCGGCGGCCCATTCCCGGCCGGCCGAGACCGCCTCCCCGGGGGCGTCGTAGACGGTCATCAGGTCGAGGTCGGAACTGGCGGTCATCTCGCGCGAGCCGGCCTTGCCGAGGGCGACCACCGCCACCGCCCCGCCGGGCAGGGCCCCGCCCTGACGGACCGTCTCGGCCATGGCGGCGGGGGCCAGCGCGCCGATGCAGGCGTCGGCCAGGGTGGTGTAGGCGCGCCCGGCCTCCTCCGGACCGGCCCGGCCGGTCAGCGTCTGGACGCCGATGCGGAACATCTGTTCCCGGTGGACGCGGCGCACCACGTTCATGGCGATCTCGAAATCGGGCGCGGCGGCGGCCTCGGCTCCCATCTGGGCGACCACGCCGGAATCCTCCTCGATGCTGCGGGCGAAGCGGGCGTCCAGCATGCTGTCGAGCGCCGCAGGATAGCGGCCGAGAGCGCGGGCCAGCCGGGGCGCGAAGGCCATCACCCCGACGACGAGGTCGAACAGCTTCGGCTGGGCGAGGAACAGGGCCTGGACCTGAACGCCGCCGCTCAGACCGGAGAAGAACACCGCGAACCGGCGGAAGGCGGCATCGGCGGCGCCCGTGTCGGCCAGGGCCGTCAACAGGCGCGGCGCGAGGCGGGTGAACAGCTCGCGGCCCCGGGCGGTGCGCGTTGCCGGGATGCGGCCGTGGTGCCAGCCGCGGATCGTCCCGGCCACCATGACCGGGTCGGAGAAGCCCATCCGGTCGAGGGTCTTGAGCGTCTCGGGATCGTTCTCGACGCCAGTGAAGACGAGGGAACCGTACGGGGACGAGAGCTCCTCCTCGCCCTCGAACAGTTCGCCGTAGCGCCGGTTGACCCCGAGCAGCAGGGCCTCGACCCCGGCGTCGAAGCCCGGCAGGTCGTCCACCCCGGAGAGGGCGGCGACGCGGCGGCGGACGTCGGGGTCCTCCGGCAGGCTGTGGGTCTGTTCATCGGCCAGCATCTGCACCCGGTGCTCGAGCCGGCGCAGGGCGACGTAGGCGTCGGTCAGGTCGGCGCAGGCGTCCACGGCGACATGGCCGGCGTCGCGCAGGGCGGCGAGCGCGTCGACGGTGCGCGGGGCGCGCAGTCCGGGATCGCGCCCCCCGAGGATCAGTTGCTGGGTCTGGGCGAAGAATTCGATCTCGCGAA
>JBGTSL010000088.1:0-7074 GCA_041940325.1 Brevundimonas sp. | reverse complement strand
TGCGGCGAGCGGTTCACGGTGAACTTTTCGATCAGGGTCGGCAGCGGGATCGGACCACGAACGGTCGCGCCCGTGCGCTTGGCGGTGTTGACGATCTCGCGCGTCGAAAAGTCGAGGACGCGGTGATCGAAGGCCTTGAGCCTGATGCGGATGCTTTGATCCATATCGGTAGCTATTCCCAAGCAGGCGAACCTGCGTCCCTGTGAACCATTTCAAAGACCGGAGTCTTCAGGCCGCGAGGCCTTCAGAGTACGCACGTCCGCAAAAACGATCGGCCCACGCAGTCTCCCGCGAAGGCCGTTGAAGTCCTGGGTCACTGCAAAGAACAGGGTCTCAGGTCGTTCCTGCGGACCGCGTCTGCACCCCTTACTCAAGCGAGGTGCACAGCCGGTCCAACAAGAGTGGGGGCTTATGCAGATCGATTCCGCTTCCGTCAAGCGGCGAAAGCGTGGCGGAGGGGATGAGGGGGCGGTCGACGCCTTATAACATTGGCCCCCCGCAGGATGTCCGACGGCGCCGGATTGCGGCCCGTTGAGGAAGCGCCGTTATGCCTCCGCGACTTCGTCACCCCTCGGCCACAATGCGTGGCTGGCGCGCCACATCGACGGCAGGGCGCTGGTTTGTGACGTCTTTGTAATGGCCACGCTTCCCGCAGCGCTGATAGCCCGGCGCTCCGTCGCGGCGAATCCGGCCGCGGCAAGCAAGGAAAACAACAATGAAGTCTCTCCTCCTCGTCACCGCCTCCATCGCCGCCTTCGCCGCGGCCCCCGCCCTGGCCCAGGAAGGCCCGGTCGGCTCGGTCGGCGTCACCTACGGCGACTCGGAAGCCGAACTCGGCGGCCTGAGCGCCGACTCCGAAGCCTGGGCCGTCGACGGCGTCGTCGCCATGCCGGCCTTCGGCGAATGGACCGTCACCGTCGCCGCCAACGTCAGCCAGTTCGACGACGGCGCCAGCGACGACACCGCCCTGGCCGGCACGGCTCACCTGACCACCCTCGTCGGTTCGGACCTGCGCCTCGGCGGTTTCGTCGGCGCCGCCGACGTGGCCGATGAAACCGCCCTCACGGCCGGCTTCGAAGCCCAGAAATACCTGTCGCGCGCGACCCTGACCGGCGTCGTGGCCTACACGACCGCGGACGACATCGATCTGGACGTCTGGTCGGTCGGCGGCGACGCGGCCTTCTACGTCACCGAAGCCCTGCGTCTGAACGCCGGCGTGTCGTGGATGACCATCGACGACGCTGACGTCGACGGCTTCACCTACGGCGTCGGCGCCGAGTACGAGATCGCCAACTCGCCGTTCTCGGTGACCGCCGGCTTGTCGCACTCGGACATCGAGGACCTCGACGTCGACACCTGGACCGTCGGCCTGCGCTACAGCTTCGGCGGCGGCCTGCAGGCGCGCGACCGCGCCGGCGCGGCCCTGCCGGGCTCGGGCGTCATGGGCATCCTCGGCGCCCTGTAAGCGTCGCGCCCGTCTGAACGACAGAGCCCCGGCGGAGCGATCCGCCTGGGCTTTTCGTTGGGCGTCGCCCGAATGGGGACAGGAAAAAGGCCCGGGGGGTTCCACGCTCCCGGGCCTTCTCTCCATGCAACGGCTTCGCGGGGGCTAGCGGCCGATGCGGATGTCTCCCGAGCCGACAACGCTGCGGTTGACCGCCCCGGTCGCCTCGGCGATGCGGACGTCGCCCGAGCCGGCGATCGAGACGCTGACATCGCCAGCGACGCCGCCGAAGTCGATGTCGCCCGAGCCGGCGATGGAGATGTCGAGGTTGGGCGAACGCCCCCGGCGGATGGCGACCTCGCCCGAGCCGGCGATCGAGATGTCCGTGTCGCCATCGACCTCGGCGACGACGGCGTTGCCGGATCCGGCAACGCTGACATCGAGCCGTCCTGTGGCCCCGGCCGTCAGGTTTCCGGAACCGGCCAGGCTGATGTCCAGCGAGCGCGAGGTTCCCACCATGATGTCACCGGATCCCCCCGTCGAGGCGTCCACGGAGCCATCGGTATTGGCCACCACCCAGTCGCCGCAGCCGCCGTTGCCGAGTTCGACCGAGCTGGCGCCCCGGCCGATCGAGCCGAACACGGCGCCGCCGGCGTCGATGTTCACGTCGCGGGGGGCGCGGATCACGATCAGCGGGGCGTCGTCGAGGTTGACGCGGCCGACGTTGCGGACGTCGACCGAGGCGCCCTGCCCCGGCCGCGTCCGGTCCGGACCCGCGCGGCAGTTGCGGATGCTGTCGCCGAAGCGCATGCCGGCGAAGCGGCGGCCGAGACCGCCGTCGATGCGCACATTGGCGCCGTCGCGCTCGAGGCGCAGGGCCGGCAGCTCCGACCTTCCCTGTTCGATCTCGACGCCGATGTCGGCGCGGTCCTCGACGATGACCACGACGCGGGCGACGGCGTGCTCGATCTCGACCTCGGGGCCAGGCTTGGCCAGGGCCGGGCCGGCGAAGGCGGCGGCGAGCGCCGCGGCGGCGGCGGCGGACATAAGAATGGGTTTCATGGCGGGGGCTCCCTCTCCGGAATGTGCCGGGAAGGTGCGGCCGACCTGTCGCCAAGTCACTTTAAATCGAGGTCATGACCTCATTGTAAGGAACCGCCGGACGCCTCAGGCGGTCAGGGCGCGAGCGCCGTCGGTCGCCGCCGCGTCCGGCTCGAACTGCCGCTCGAGCCCGGCGATGCGGCTCTTCATCGCCCCGGCCCGCTTCAGGGCCAATGACGCCGCCCAGCGCGCCGCCAGCTCCGGAGTCGACATGCCGTCGGTGAACCGCGGCCGCCGGCCCGCGCGGCGCAGCACCGCATTGGTGAACAGCGCCCCGTTGCGGAACCGCGACGGCCAGGTCTGGAAATCGACCGACAGGGAGACGCAGAAGCGACCGAGATTCTCGACCCGGTGCGGCGCGTACAGCGGCCAGGTCAGGGCCTGGCCTGGCTCCAGATCGACGATCCGGGCGTCAGCCTCGAAGGCGAGGCGGTAGGGAAGCTCTTCGGTCGTCTGCCGGGCGACCACCTGTTCCATGTCGGTCTCGGCCAGATGGGCCTCGTCGCCGGGATAGACGAAAACGCGCTTGCGGCCGCGCATGTGGAACAGCACCACCCCCGCCGCGTCGAAATGATAGGGCACCCGGGCCTTGGGCGACGACAGGATCAGCTGGCCCGAGCGGCGTACGGCGCGCAGGCCCGGATAATGCGCCTGCACACGATCGAACTCGCCCATGGCCGCGGCCCAGAGTTCGGGCCAGCCCGTCTCGACCTCGCGCAGATTGACCCACAGCCGCCCCTGCTGGATCGCCGCCAGCAGGTCGGCCCCGCCCAGCCGGCCCCGCGCGCCCGTCCGCAACGACACCTGCCCGGCGTCGTCGTAGTCGTACAGATTGATGTCGAACAGCGCGGCTGGATAGCGGTCCAGCATGGCGGCCAGCGCCTCATCCGTGGCGAAGCCCTGGTCGACCAGGCCGTGGTCGTGGACGCGGGCCTCGGCGATGGGCCCCGGATAGCGGGTGCGCAGATCGGTCATGACTTGTCTCAGGCCGGAACGGGTCGGGTCGATGCCCGCCGGGCCTTTGCAAGGGCCGCGCCCGCCGCCTGGACCGCGCCGCGCAGCCGATCCCCCGACGTGGTCTCGCAGGCCTCGATCGCCGCCCAGCGCCGCCGGACGCTGGCGCGCAGCCGCTCGCCACGTTCCTGACCGGCCAGGTTGAGCGCCTGGACCGCCGCCTGGCTGACGGCCGTGCCCAGCCCGGGCCGCAGCACCAGCGCCTCGCGCACCGTGCGGGAGGCGTTGCAGAAATATTTCTTGTAGTGTTCGCCCTCGAACCCGAAGTCGAAGGTCCGGTAGCCCAGGTCCGACGCCAGCCGCATCGTGTCCATGCTCAGCAGGATCCCGGGCGAACACCGGGACAGGGCGGGATCGTAGCCGGGGAACCAGAAATGGTACTGGTCGCCGCCGTGCAGCGAGTACTCCAGCGCCGCCAGCCGGTCGCCGGCCCACAGCCCCGCCATCGAGGCGCCGAAGCCGTCGCCGTCCTCCCGCAGCAGGGCGTGCAGCAGCTCCACCGTCCAGCCGCAGGCGAAGATGTCGTGCCGTCCCGTGCGCCGGTACTGGTCCCGCTTCAACCCGATCAGCCAGTCCAGCAACGCCGGGTCGCGCAGGCCGCGTTCGACCCGCAGCGGGCCCAGTTCGGCCTCCATGCTGCGCCGGGCGCGTTCCTTGTCCTTGAAGAATTTGCCCTGGCTGGCGCGCCGCTCGGCATACCAGCCGTCGTAGCCGTCGTCGCCGAGGACGACCTGCACCGTCCGCCGGACCTCGCCGAGAGCGCGTCCCGCCGCGCCGGTCGGTCCGACCCAGGCGGTGACGTTCAGACGGGTCGCGCCGAGCGCCGCCGCCACCGCCTCCAGCGTGGGGGCCTCGCCCGGGCGGGCGATGATCCCGTGATAGTCGTTCATCGGGGCGGCCAGCGGCTGGATCGCTCCGCCGCGCCTCTGATGCGGGAAGAATCCGACCGTCCGGCCGCCGCGCGAGAACACGGCCACGGCCGCGTCCGGGCTGATCCGCCCTGCGACGCGGGTGAAGCCGGGCGAGAAATAGGGGCTGTTCAGCGCCGGGTCGGCGGCCAGCATGGCGCTCCACTCGGCACGCTCCGCCTCGCCCAGCGCGTCCGTTCCGACGATGTCGACCTTCAGCGCCGTCATGCAGCCTCCCGCGGGCCCGCTCCGGGCGCCTTCGCCGGCATGCTTAACCCCCGCCCTCTTTCAACGGGGTAAGCCGGCATGGTGAACGAAACCTGCCTCCCGGGCAGGCGTTGGCTCTGCCGTAGAGGAGATCGTCATGACCGAACCGCGCGCGCCCGGACGCCAGAACGAGTACGAGGAGGAGCGCCGCCCGCCCCGGGACGGCGAACCGCCCCGCCCCGCCCAGGAGCCGCCCGGCTCGGAAGGCAGCAGCAACAACGGCGAGACCGCCACCGACCCCGCCACCGGAGAGCCGAACCCTTGAAGATCGCCGCCGCCGTCGCCCTGCTCCTCGTCGCCGCCGCCCCCGCCCAGGCCCGGCCGTCGGCGCCTCGGGCCACGCCCGCCGCCTGCCCGGTCAGCGCGGAACACGTCACGGCCAACGGCGGCCTCGCGCGCAGCCGCGCGGCGGTCGCCGCGGGGCGCCTGACCATCCTCGCCATGGGGTCCTCCTCGATCGAGGGCGTCGGGGCCAGTCGCCCCGATCTGGGCTTCGTCCCCCGGCTCGAGGCCGGGCTGGAGCGCCGCCTGCGGGGCGTCGAGGTGACGGTGATCAACCGGGGCGTCGGCGGCGAGACGGCGAAAGAGACCGCCGACCGGCTGGCGCGCGAGATCGAGGCGGCCCGGCCGGACCTGGTGATCTGGCAGCTGGGAACCAACGACATCCTGCGCGACCGGCCGATGGACGACTTCTTCGCCGACTTCCGGCGCGGCGAGGGCCTTCTGGACCGGGCCGGCGTCGACGTCCTGCTGGTCGATCCGCAGCGTCTGCCCGAAGCGACGACGAACCCGTCGTTCCGGGGCCGCAATCCGGCCCTCGGCGGGACGGCGCGGCTGATCGACCTCGAGGGCGGCCGGGTCGGCTACGCCGTCATGCGCCGCTTCGCGGCCATGGCCGACTGGAACGGGCTCGAGCGCGGCGGGGTCGGCCCCGACGACCTGCACCTGAACGACGCGGGCTACGCCTGCTGGGCCGAGATCACCGCCGAGGGCCTCGCCGCCGCCCTGCGCTGAAGGGGGAACAGCCGGCCGCCTCCGGTGTTGGGTCTGGTCCCTGTCCGGAGTCCGCCATGATCCTTCGCCGTCCTGTCCGCCTCGCCATCCTCGCCGCCCTTCCCCTTGTGGCTACGGCGGCCTGCGGCGACGAGGCCCGGGACCCCCGCCCCGTGGAAGCGCGCGAGCCGGGGGCCCAGGCGGCTTCGCGGCTGCGGCAGTCCATCGAGACGGCGACCTTCACCCCGCCCGCGCCCGCTGAAGACGGCCAGGCGGCGAGGCCGGAGACCGCCGGAGACCGGGGGCCCGAAGGCCCCGCCGCCCCCGGCCGCGGCGGAGCGGTGAGCGGCGAACGGCCGGGTGACGCCAGCCCCGACCCGGTCATGGTCCGGGCCCAGATCCTGCTCGACCGCACCCGCTTCTCGCCCGGCATCGTCGACGGCCTCGGCGGCGAGAACACCCGCCAGGCCCTCGCCGCCTTCGAGGCGGCCCACGGCCTTCCGGTGGACGGCGAGCTCGACGCGGCGCTGTTCGACCGGCTGACCGCCGGCGACGGCGGGCGCGTCCTGACCGACTACGCCATCACCGCGGATGACGTGTCCGGGCCCTTCATCGGGACCGTGCCCGAAGACATCGCAGCCATGGGTCGGCTGGACACGGTCGGCTATGCGAACGCCCGCGAAGCGCTGGCGGAGAAGTTTCATATGAGCGAAGCCCTGCTCGACGCCCTCAATCCGGGGGTCGACTTCAGCCGCGCGGGCCAGACCATCGTGGTCGCCGCCACCGGTCCGGACGCCCTGCGCGGCGCGGTCGCCCGGATCGTGGTGGACAAGGCCGAGCGCTCGGTGCGCGCCTTCGACGCGGGGGGCCGGCTGCTGGCCTTCTACCCCGCCACCATCGGCAGCGGCGATACGCCGTCGCCCAGCGGGACCCACGCCGTCCGGGCCGTCGCCCCCCGGCCCAACTATACCTACGACCCGTCCCGGGTCAGCTATGGCGACGGCGGCGGCAAGGTCGTGGTGCCGCCGGGCCCCAACAATCCCGTCGGCTCGGTGTGGATCGACCTGTCGCGCGACACCTACGGCATCCACGGGACCCCGGACCCGGCGAAGATCGGCAAGACCGCCTCCAGCGGCTGCGTCCGCCTGACCAACTGGGACGCCGAACAGCTGGCGGCGGCCGTCAAGCCGGGGGTCGAGGTGCGGTTCACCTAGACGCCCTCCCCGGACGCCGCCCCGGGGCAAAAACAAAACCCCCGCCGGATCGCTCCGGCGGGGGTCTGTCTTCAGGTCGGATGACCGAGGCTTACTCGGTGATCTTGGAGACCACGCCGGCGCCGCCACCGTG
>JBGTSL010000087.1:0-7074 GCA_041940325.1 Brevundimonas sp. | reverse complement strand
GGCAAGGCCTTCGTCAACCTGCTGCCGATCGAGCCGGGCGACAGCATCATGAATGTGCTCCCGCTGCCCGAGGACGAGGCCGACTGGGCGAACTACGACATCATGTTCGCCACGAGCAGCGGCGACGTGCGCCGCAACAAGCTGAGCGACTTCGCCACCGTCAACCGGGCCGGCAAGATCGCCATGAAGCTGGAAGACCGCGACCGGATGGTGGGCGTGGCCCTGTGCACGGCCGAGGACGACGTCATGCTGACCACGGCGCTCGGTCGGGCCATCCGCTTCAAGGCCGACGACGTGCGCGTGTTCAAGGGCCGGGATTCCACCGGCGTGCGCGGCGTGCGGCTGCAGAAGGACGATGAGGTCATCTCGATGGCCGTGCTGGGCCGGGTCGACGCCACGCCGGAAGAGCGGGCCGCCTATGTCAAACACGCCAACGCCATGCGCCGCGCCGCCGGCGACGAGGACGACGCGCCGGTCGAGGCAGACGAGGAGGCTGTGGACGACGCCGCGCTGTCGGTCGAGCGCATCGCCGAGCTGGGCGCGGCCGAGCAGTACATCCTGACGGTCACCGAGACCGGCTTCGGCAAGCGCTCGTCGGCCTATGAATACCGCCGCACCGGACGCGGCGGGCAGGGGCTGACGGCGCACGGTCTGGGCGGCCGGGCCGGGACCCGGCTGGCGGCCTCCTTCCCGGTCGAGGAGGGCGACGATCTGCTGCTGGTCACCTCGGGCGGGCAGATGATCCGAACCCCGGTGGGCCAGGTCCGCATCGTCGGCCGCGCCAGCCAGGGCGTGACCATCTTCCGCACCGCGGAGGGCGAACGGGTGGTCTCGGTCGAGCGCCTGCCGGATTCCGGCGGGGACGACGAGGCCGACATGGGTCTGGACGGCGAGGCGAACGGCAATGAGGGCGGCGGCGAGGGCGAGGCCTGATCAGACGATGGCGTGGATCAGGTGGGCGAAACCCTCCTGATCCGCGCGTCTGGCCAGTCTGGCGTCAAGCGTAGCCACGCGGCTGGTCCGGTTTTCGGCCAGCGCCAGATAGGCGGCGTCATAGGCCGAGAAGCGGTGGCGGGCGGCCAGACTATAGGCGCGCGGGGCGAGGCCGGTCACCGGGACCATCGTGCCGACAAGCCTGCACGCGGCATCCACGGCCGCCGAGCCGTCCGCCTCGGACGTCTCTCCCCGCCAGACCTTCTTGGCGGCGATGCTGGCGATCTCCAGACTCAACAGGTCCGGCGCCGAGAGAACGGCGTCAGCGGCGATCTCGCCGGACAGAAAGCTCCGCGCGATCTTTGAACGCTCTTCTTCGAACAGGAGGGCCGCGACCAGCGAGGCGTCGAGCACCCATTCAGCGGGCATCGCGATCCTCGCGGAGCAGCTCGACGCTGGAGACGTCCGAGCGGATGGAGCGCCCCCGGATTCGATCCATGTCCTCCAGCACGTGCCTGCGAGCCGCCCGCGCCGCATCGTTTACGACCACGGCCAGCGCCTCGGCCATATCGACGCCGCGACGTTTCGCCGTCTCCGTGAGCAGTTGTCTCGCGACAGGCGTGAGCGCGGCGAGCGCGATAGTTGCGGAATCCGTCGCCGCTTCAGTATGCCGAACGAAGGTGACGTTGTTCCGCGCTGCGTCGAGCTTGGCCTTGCGTCCCGCCTTCAACCAAGCCCGGGCCTGGGAATGGGTGTCGGTGTTGGCCCACCACTGGCGCTTGATGCGCTCGTCATAGGCCGACTGGGGCAGTTTCCGCCCAAGAAGCTGCTCGATCTCGTCGAACGACAGGGTTACGGCGGGTTGAGATGCGTTCGCCAACCGCTCTTGGAGGGGCGCATAGATGGACATTGGAATATCCTGCCGGTTTAGGTATTACCTAAATATACCCCTCACGGAGAGTTATCAAGCGATGGGTGAACCTCCGCTCCTTCTGGTCGACGGTGTCCCCGCAACGCCCGGGGACCTGACCCATGTCGCCCTGGTCAATTACGGCGCCTACACTTCCTTCCGCGTCGAGGACGGCGGCGCGCGGGGGCTGGACCTGCACCTGGAGCGGCTGGAGGCTTCGGCGCTGGAGCTGTTCGGCGAGGCGGTCGGCGAGGCGCGGCTGCGCGACCTGATGCGCCGCGCCGTCGAGGACCGTCGCGAATGCTGGCTGCGGGTCA
This sequence comes from Brevundimonas sp., assembly GCA_041940325.1. Classification (GTDB taxonomy): domain Bacteria; phylum Pseudomonadota; class Alphaproteobacteria; order Caulobacterales; family Caulobacteraceae; genus Brevundimonas. The sequence goes on along the minus strand of JBGTSL010000087.1, from coordinate 4,914 downwards.
GCCTGTTCGCGCCCGGGATTTCGCCGCGCACGCCGGGCTGGACGGGGCGGCCCAAGGTGATGACCGCCGTCTTCCCGCCGCCGCCGCCGCTAGCCGAGAGCGTGCGGCTGCGAACGCAGCCCTATCAGCGCGAGGCGCCGCATCTGAAGCACGTCGCCGCCTTCGGCCTGATCCGGGCGCGGCGGACGGCGCGGGCGGCCGGGTTCGACGACGCCCTGTTTGTGGATGCGGAGGGCCGTGTGTCGGAGGGCAGTCTGTGGAACATCGGCTTCCTGCGCGGGGATCAGGTGGTCTGGCCGCGGGCGCCGATACTGGCGGGGGTGGCCCAGACGCTGTTGCAGCGCGGGCTGGCGGCGACCGGGCGCGAGAGCGTGACCGAGCCCGTCAGCGTCGGCGATCTGCCCGGATTCGACGCCGCCTTTATCTGCAACAGCGCCACGCCGGCCTGCCCGGTGACCGCGATTGACGGCCGCCAGTTCGGGCTCCCGGCGCTGGACGGGCTGAACGCCGCCTGGGCATCACAGCCCTGTCAGCCGATCTAGGCCGCCCCGGCCCCACCTGCTAAACCGCAGCAAAGGCGGGGAGGAACGCATGCGCATCGGCCTGTACCCAGGCACATTCGATCCCGTCACCAACGGGCATATGGATATCATCGGGCGGGCGGTGAAACTGGTCGACAGACTGGTCATCGGGGTGGCGCGCAATGACGAGAAGGGGCCGCTGTTCAGCACGGACGAGCGGGTGATCATGCTTCGCGCCGAGCTCGCCCACCTGGGCGGCCGCGTCGAGGTGCAGCCCTTCGACAGCCTGCTGATGCATTTCGCCGAGTCGCTGAACGCCAGCATCATCGTGCGCGGCCTGCGCGCCGTGGCGGACTTCGAATACGAATTCCAGATGACGGCGATGAACCAGCGCCTCAATGCCGACATCGAGACCGTCTTCCTGATGGCCGACCCGCGGCATCAGGCCATCGCCTCGCGGCTGGTCAAGGAGATCGCCCGGCTGGACGGCGCGATCGACAGTTTCGTCAGCCCCGCCGTCGCCGAGGCGGTCCGGGCCAAGGTCAAGGGATAGTCACCGCTTTGAAGATCGTCACCGCCGCCGCGCTTTCGCTTTCCCTGCTCGCCGCCGCCCCGGTCGGGGCCCAGACCGCCCCGGCGGGCGACTGGCGCACCGTCGCGCCCGAGAATCTGCTGGTCATCGACACGGTCCACGGCCGCATCCTGGTTGAGCTGGAGCCGCGCATGGCCCCGCAAGCGGTGAACCGCATCCGCACCCTTGCCGACCAGGGGTTCTACGACGGGCATAAATTTCACCGGGTGATCCCGGACTTCATGGCCCAGACCGGGGATCCGCAGGGCACCGGGCAGGGGGGCAGCGACCTGCCGGACCTGGCCGGGGAGTTCGAGTTCCGGCGCGGACGCGACGCCGGCTTCGTGCCCGTCGAGGCGACTCCCCAGGGGCCGACGGGACTGATGGGCGCCGTGCCTGTGATCACCCAGCCGGACGCCCAGATGATGATCACGGCCGACTTCAAGACGGGCGCGCAGGGGCTGTTCTGCCCCGGCGTCGCCGGCATGGCGCGCGCGACTTCGCCCGACAGCGCCAACAGCCAGTTCTTTCTGATGACCGGCCTGAAAGAGGATCTCAACGGGCGCTACACGCCGTTCGGACGGGTCGTGGCGGGCATGGACGCGGTGCGCGCCATCAAGGCCGGGAACGAGGCGCAGAACGGCCGGGTCGAGGATCCCGATGTAATGACCCGCGTGCGCACCGCCGCGGCGCTGCCGGACGGCGGGCGACCGACGGTGCGCGTGGCGGCGGGCGCGGCCCTGCGGGCCGAGGTCGAGCGTGTCCGGGCCGCGCGCGGCGCCGCCTTTAGCGTTTGCGATGTCCAGCCGCCCGCCGAGGTCGTCGGGGGCTGATCCTGTTATCCGGAATCCTGGGGAGGCCGCCATGAAGTCGATTTCCACCGTCGCGCTGCTCGCCGCCGCGCTGTTCGCCGCGCCGGTGTCGGCCCAGGACGTCGGCGGTCCGCCGCCGCCGCCCGCCCCGACGCCGGAGACCACCATCGCGGCCACGGAATGGCGCGCGGTCCCGGCCGAGAACCTGCTGGTCATCGACACCACCAAGGGCCGGATTCTCGTCGAGCTGTTCCCGGAAGTGGCACCGCTGCATGTCGAGCGGATCAAGCTGCTGGCCCGGCGCGGCTTCTACGACAATGTGCCGTGGCATCGGGTGATCGACTGGTTCATGGCCCAGACGGGCGATCCGCTGGGCAATGGCGAGGGGCAGAGTCCTTATCCGGACCTGGTGGCCGAATTCACCTTCCGCCGCGACCCGGCCATGCCGTTCGCGGCCGTCGCCGAGCCGACCGGCGCGCGCCTCGGCTTCTTCCACTCCCTGCCGGTGCAGACCCAGCCCGACGCCGCCTTCGCCCAGACCGGAGACGGCAAGGTGCATGGCTGGGGCCTCTACTGCCCGGGCGTCGCCGGGATGGCCCGCGATGTCGGCAACGACACGGCCAACAGCCAGTTCTTCATCATGCGGCAGGCCTATCCGGCGCTGGACAAGCGCTACACCATCTGGGGCGCGACCGTGGACGGGCTGGAGGTGGTGCGGTCGCTGCAGGTCGGCGACGGCGACAACGGCATGATGGCGCAGGCCCAACCGGACCGGATGACCCGCGTCCGCGTCGCCGCCGACGTCCCGGAAGCGGAGCGCCCGATGGTGCAGATGCTGGCCACGGACTCGCCGCGCTTCCGGGCGCTGGTCGACGAGGCGCGGACTGCGCGGGGGGCGGATTTCTCGGTCTGCGACGTGACCCTGCCGGTGCAGGTCGTGAACTGATTCACCGTCTGCGGCGGCGGCGTCTCGGGCGGCGGTCCTCGCGCATCCGCTGCAGCAACAGGCCCTCGCGCAGGCCGCGGTCGGCGACCCGGACCCGTTCGGACGGCCAGGCGCGCTGGACCGCCTCCATGATCGCCGCCCCGGCGAGCACCAGGTCGGCGCGGTCCGGGCCGATGCAGGATTCGGCGGCGCGGCCCTCGGGTCCCAGCTGGATCAGCCGGCGGGCCGCCTGCTCGCAATCGGCGCGCGTCATCCACAGGCCGTCGACCAGATTGCGCTGATAGCGGCGCAGGCGCAGGTGGATGCCCGCCAGGCTGGTGATCGCGCCCGAGGTACCGACGAGATGCGCGCGGCCCGCCGCGAAAACCTCGCGAAGGGCCGGGTCGATGGTCGCCCGCGACAGGGCCTCACCCATGTCGGCGACCATGGCCTCGTACCAGTCGTCGATGGCGTCCGGTCCGGCGCCGGACGGCTCGGGATGGCGCTCGGCGAGGGTGACCACTCCGATGGGCGCCGACATCCATCCCTCCAGCCCGAAGCCGGCGTCGCCCCGCTTGAGCCAGCTCAGTTCCGTGGAGCCGCCGCCGACGTCGACGACCAGCACCGCCTCGGCCTTGTTGTCGAACAGGTTGAGGCAGCCCTCGACGGAAAGGCGCGCCTCCTCGACCGGGTCGATGATGCGCAGGCGCAGTCCGGTGCCCTCGCGCACCCGTTCGATGAAGGCGGCGCCGTTGTCCGCCTGACGGCACGCCTGGGTGGCGACGGCCATCAGCCGGGCCGAGTCGACGCCCTTCTTCGCGACCCGCTCGCCGCACAGCATCAGGGCCTCGTAGGCTCGCTCCATGGCCGCATCGTCAAGTCGGCCGGTGCGCGACAGGCCCTCGCCGAGGCGGACGATGCGGCTGAAGGAATCCACCACGCGAAAACCGTCCCGCGCCGGGCGGGCGATCAGCAGGCGGCAGTTGTTGGTCCCCAGATCGAGCGCCCCGTAGAGGGGCGTCTCCCGACCTGATGCGCCGGATCCGTCGGAGGCGCCGCCACGGGCGCGCTGGCCGCCGGACCCGATACGCTGGGACCGGGGAGCGCCCGCGGGCGCGCCGGTCTCCGGCATGGCCGAACTTTCACGGTGGGCGGTCCGGAACGGCGCCCGTCCCGAACAACCTAGACCCGTCTTCGCCCTCGCGCCAAGACGAGGTGACCCGAAAATGAACGGACCGACGGTCATACCGCTCAGGTGGGTTGGCGCACACTGGCGACCATGACCGATGAAATCATCGCCAAATTCGGGCTGGGACAGATCGTCCGTCACCGCGAAGCCGCCTTTCGCGGCGTGGTGATCGATGTCGACCCCGTGTTCTCGGGAAAGCCCGGCGACACCGGCGAGATTTCGCCCGACCAGCCGTTCTACCAGGTGCTGGCGCTGGGCGCCGAAGGCGGCTTCGTCGCCTATGCGCCCGAGGATGCGCTGGAGCATGATCCGGAACTGTCGTCCGTCGCCCGCGAGGCCGAGTCCCGCTGGTTCACCGTCGACTGCAAGGGCCGCTACGCGCCGAAATCACACGCCATTCACTGACCGCGGTGCTGGCGCCGCCGCCGGACGGGGCCTAGATTGGCGCCAAGGGACCGTCAGAGTCCGCCGTGAGCAGGAGCGCCTTGATGTCCGATTTCGAGCATGTCTTCGAAGCGCCGCCCGAGGGGGCGGCCGCCGACTGGACCATTCCGCAGGACTGGGCGTCCTATACGGACGTCGAGCACCGGACCTGGGACACCCTCTACGCCCGTCAGATGAAGATTCTGCCGGGCCGCGCGGCTGACGTCTTCCTCAAGGGCCTGTCGGCGCTGGATCTGAACACCGGCGGCATTCCCGATTTCGAGGCCATGAACCCCAAGTTGCAGGCCCTGACCGGCTGGACCGTGGTCTGCGTGCCCGGCCTGGTGCCGGACGAGGTGTTCTTCGACCACCTGGCCAACCGCCGCTTCCCCTCGGGCCAGTTCATCCGCAAGCCGGATCAGCTGGATTATCTGCAGGAGCCGGACATCTTCCACGATGTCTTCGGCCATGTG
>JBGTSL010000086.1:0-7083 GCA_041940325.1 Brevundimonas sp. | reverse complement strand
TCGCCGTGGAACTCGTTGGTGCCCGAGCGGGTGACGGCGGTGATGATGGCCGAAGAGGCCTGTTCGTTCTCCGCCTTGAAGTTCTGGCTGACGACCCGGAACTCCTGGATGCCGGCCTGCGGGAACGGGTTGCCGCGGCTGTCGTCCTGGCCGGCGATGCCGCCGTCGATGATATTCGACTTCAGGCTGGCGCCGTCGATGAAGGCGTTGACCGATTCCGCACGCTGGCCGCCGGCGGTGATGGTCTGTTCCTGCTCGTTGGTTGACACCCGGACGCCCGGGGCGAGGGCCGCGAAGTTGAGGAAGTTGCGGTTGATCTGCGGCAGGGTCTCGATCTGCTGCGTGGTGACGTTGGTGGCGATCTCCGGCGTGCGGACCTCGACCAGCCGGCGGCCGGTGACGACCACGTCGCCGACGTCCGTCGTGGCCGTTTCCGTGACCACGGCGCCGCCGACGCTCAGATCGACCTCACCGACCTGGCCAATCCCGATGGTGACCACCTCGGACGTGGTTTCTCCGTCGGTCGTGGTGACGGTGATCTCATAGGTCCCCGGCCGCAGGCCAGACAGGACATAGCCGCCCTCGGCGTTCGCCGTGGTCCGGTTGGTGAAGCCGGACGCCACGTCGCGGGCCACGATCGCGGCGCCGGCCTCGGCCTGGCCGTCGTCGGTCACCGAACCCCGGATGGTCGAGGTGGCGACCTGGGCCGCCGCCCCGCTCGCCGCGGCCAGCGAAAGGGCGACGGCGAGGGCGGACGCGGCCCCCAGATACTGCTTGGTCTTGCGGGTCATTGCGGGTTCTCCCCCTTGAGAAATGATAGTCCGGCGGTTTCGCGGGAACGATCGCCGGATGCGGTTCGGGTCGGTGTCGCCGGGTTGCTTGACGGGCGTACGACCAGTTCGGGCCGGACGACCTCGCAGGCGGTGTCGGCGACGGCGGCCCCCGCTGCGTTGATCAGTCGAACGAGACGCTCCAGGGCGCTGCGTCCCGTTTCGGCGATTCGAATTCTCAGTGTGGTCAGGCCCGGACGCACCAGCGCGGCGATCGGCACGTCGTCGAACCCGACGAGGGCCACGTCCTCCGGCACGGAAAGCCCGGCGTCCTGCAGGGCCAGCATGGCCCCGACCGCCATCATGTCGTTGCCGGCGAAGATCGCGTCCGGCCGTTCGGTCCGCGCCGCCAGGTCCGCCCCGGCCTGATGGCCTGAGGCCTGGGTGAAGGCGCCCTCGACCACGGTCGTCGGCAGCTTCGCCCGCGCCATGGCTTCCAGATAGCCGGCCAGCCGGGACTCGGCCTCGAGGTTTCCGGTCGGGCCGGAAATGTGCGCGATCCGGCGGCGGCCCGCGGCGACCAGATGCTCGACCGCCTGCACGGCCCCGCCGTGGTTGTCGACCACGATCGAGGGTCGGCCTGCGCCGGCCCCGCCGTTCATCAGCAGGATCGGCAGCCGCCCCGCCAGGCTGGTCGCCAGATTGGCCGCATCGAGGTGCGGCGACAGAACGATCAGCCCGTCGACACGGCCGCGCATCGAGCGGATCGCCGCCGAGGCCTCCTCGGCGTCGTCGTGCGAGCTGGAGACAATCAGATGATAGCCGAGCGCCCGGGCGCCGACATCCATGCCCCGGATCAGTTCGGAGAAGAACTCGCCGTAGAGATCCGGCAGGATGACGCCGATCGTCTGGGTCTTGCTGGTCGACAGGCTGCGCGCTCCGGAATGGGGCACATACTGCAGCGCCTCGACCGCCTCCATCACCTTCTTGCGGGTCGCCTCCGTGACCGGACCCGCGCCGGTCAGGACGCGGGAGACAGAGGCGACGGAGACGTCCGCCCGCTCGGCCACGTCGCGAATCGTCGCGGCTTTCATGCCTCGCCGCCCACGCGGAGTCCTGGAATCGCCCGAAGCGCCAAAGTCTCTCTCCCTGACCGGTTCGCGATTCCGGCCCGCTTGTCGCGGGTCCGTTCGTGATTTCCGTGTAACCGATTACATGACACACTAGCAATGTCGCCTGCAAGTGCCCTAGTTTGGTCACAGGCGGGTTGTGCTCACGGTGCTACACGCGTACGCGCCCTTCGCGCCTCCGCCCGACAGTTGATCCTATTCGCGTTTCACGAGCCTGACCTATGACCACGGAAAACACCGGCAACTATCTGTTTCCAGAAGGTTTCCTGTGGGGAGCGGCGACCGCCGCCTATCAGATTGAAGGCTCGTCGATGGCCGACGGCGCGGGCGCCTCGATCTGGGACCGGTTCAGCCACACGCCCGGCAACATGAAGGACGGCGACACCGGCGACGTGGCCTGCGACCATTACAACCGGTGGCGCGAGGACATCGATCTGATGTCCCGGTTGAACCTCCAGGCCTATCGATTCTCGGTCAGCTGGAGCCGGGTGATGCCGGAGGGCCGTGGCCGCATCAACGACCAGGGGCTGGCCTTCTACGACCGGCTGGTCGACGGCCTGCTCGAGAAGGGCATCGAGCCCCTGTGCACCCTCTACCACTGGGACCTGCCGGCGGCGCTGGATGATCGCGGCGGCTGGCTCAACCCCGACATCGCCGACTGGTTCGCCGACTACGGCCAGGTCCTTTTCGAAAAGTTCAAGGGTCGCATCAAGACCTGGGGGACCATCAACGAGCCGTGGGTCATCGTCGACGGCGGCTATCTGCACGGGGCGCTGGCCCCCGGCCACCGCTCGGCCTTCGAGGCGATGATCGCCGGTCACAACGTGCTGCGGGCCCACGGCGCCGCGGTGAAGCGCTTCCGTGAAGTGGGCGAAGGCCAGATCGGCATCGTCCTCAACATCGAGCCGAAATACCCCGCCTCGGACCGGCCCGAGGACGAGGCCGCCCGCAAACGCGCCGACGCCCAGATGAACCGCTGGTTCCTCGATCCGCTGATGGGCCGCGGCTATCCGGAAGAGCTGAAGGACGTGTACGGCGAGGCCTGGCGCGAGTTTCCGCAGGAAGACTTCGACCTGATCGCCCAGCCGACCGACTGGATGGGCCTCAACTGGTACACCCGCTCGGTGCCCGAGAACGCGCCCGACGCCTGGCCGGTCCGCGCCCGGCCGGTGAAACAGGTCCAGCACGCCCATACCGAGACCGGCTGGGAGGTCTACCCCCCCGCCCTCACCGACACCCTGGTCTGGCTGCACGAACAGACCGACGGCCTGCCGCTGATGATCACCGAGAACGGCTCGGCCTGGTACGACCCGCCCCACGCCATCGACGGCCGCATCCACGACCCGATGCGGGTCGAATACCTGAAGAACCACCTCAAGGCCGCGCACGACGCCATCGGCAAGGGCGTCGACCTGCGCGGCTACATGGCTTGGTCGCTGCTCGACAATCTCGAATGGTCGCTGGGCTATTCGAAGCGGTTCGGCATCACCCACGTCAACTTCCTGACGCAGGAACGGACCATCAAGGACTCCGGCCTGCTCTATGCCGAGGTGATCAAATCCAACGGCGGCGTGCTCTGAGCGGTCAGCGCACTCGCGCGTAATAGGCCTCGATCAGGTCCAGGCGGTCAGCGAACGGAACCGCCTTCGCCACCGGCCCCTCGTTGGTGAACTCCAGCAGCCTGTCGGGCTCGGCGCCGAACTCCGGCCAGGCTTGGCGCATCCCGCCGTTCGGGTCGCCGTTCGCGGCGAAGGCCGTCCAGTAGCCGGCCATCTGGTCCGCCTGCCGCTGGTCCATCTCCGCCGTCGGCCACGGCGAGGCGGTCAGATTGTCGAACACATACTGCCGCTCCGAAGCGTGGGTCGCCCCCGCGTGCGGCTCCGGCATGGCCGCCGAGACCACGTCGAACCGGTACAGATACGTCGGATGGCCGTTCCGGGCGTGCAGCCGCGCCAGATGTCGCGCCGGTTCATTGAACACCAGGTCGCTCAGCACATGGGCGTCGTAACCGTCCCGCCCGCCATAGGCCGCCAGGAAGGCCGCCCGCTCCCCGTCCGTCATGGCGTCGTCGAGCGCACCGTAGGGGCTCAGATCCGACGGCTTCATCCACCAGAACTCCGCGCTGTTGGTCCCGATGATCAGCGGTACGGGCGCTTCCCGTCCGGCGGCGAAGGCGGCCTCGACGTCTTCCGCCACATGGACGCCGTCCCGCACCAGCAGATCGCCGTCGTAGAAGTTGGGCGCCGGCCGCAGAAAGGCCTCCGCCGGAATCGCCCGCAACTGCTCGACCGTCGCCGCCCCATGCGCCGCCGCGAACGCCTCTCCCCTCGCCTGCATCGACGGCCCGCCGTCGCGCCGCGGCCGATCCAAGGGCGTCCCCTCGTCGCGGCCCAGCCCCGACTGCACCACCGCCCGGTGGAACAGGCCGCGCGCGGGCTCCGAGATCATCAGCCGCGTCACCAGCGCTCCGCCCGCCGACTCGCCGAAGACCGTCACATTGTCCGCGTCGCCGCCGAACGCCTCCGCATTCTCCCGCACCCAGCGCAGGGCCAGAATCACGTCCATCAGCCCGTAGTTCGCCGCCGGCTCGCCCGGCTCGCGCTCCGCGGCCAGCGCCGGATGGTCGAAGAACCCCAGTCGGCCCAGCCGGTAGTTGATCGTCACCACCATCACGCCGCGCTTCGCCAGGTTGGTTCCGTCGTACAGCGCCGCCGTGCCCGACCCGTTGTTCAGCCCGCCGCCATGGATCCAGACCATGACCGGCAGCGATCCCTCCCGCTCCGCCGGCGCCCAGACGTTCAGGGTCAGGCAGTCCTCGCTCATCGGCAACGGCCCGACGCCGTTGTCGCCGTTGGCCGGCGGCTGGATGCAGATCGCCCCGACCTGCGAGGCGTCGCGCGGCTCCGACCACGGCGCCGGCGAACGCGGCGACCGCCAGCGCAGGTCCCCGACCGGCGGCGCGGCGTAGGGCAGACCCTTGAACGAGGCCACCCCCGCCCCGACGCGGCCGACGACCGGTCCGTGGGCGACGCGGACCTCGACCGGCTCGGGCTCCAGGGCGGCGGCGGGCGGGACGAGGCTCATCAGGACGGCGATCACGGAGGCCAGAAGCATGGGCGCAGGATAACCACTTCTTCAGCCAAGCCAATTTTACGTTATGAACGAACCGGATCGCGGTTTCCGCGTTAGCGTGGCTGTTAGGGCGGGGCCGTACTTGAAAGAACTGGCGAAATCAGGAGCGATCGACGCGGACCTCGCGGCCGCATTCGAGGCCTCTCCCAATCCGTACATGCTCCTGACGCCCGACCTGCGTTACGCGGCCATGAATGCGGCCTATCTGGCGGCCGTGGACGCCAGCCGTGAAGATCTGCTCGGCAAGGCTATCTTCGACATCTTCGACTCGGGACCCGACGAGAGCGGCAAGATCAATGCCCAGCAGTTGCGCGCCTCATTCGAGCGCGTCCTGCGCGAGGACCGCCGCGATCACCTGGCCCTGATCCGCTATGCCGTGCCGCGGCGCGGCGCAAACGGAGAACGCGTGCTCGAGGAGCGCTTCTGGTCGGCGACGCACACGCCGATCCACGATGCCGAGGGGCGCATCGTCTATATTCTCCAACACACCACCGACGTCACCGAGCTCGAACAACTGCGCCGGCGGGCGGCGGGCGCCGATCGCAAGCTGGCGATCGACGCCATCCTCAGCGGCAACGTCCTGCAAAGGGCCGAACACGTCCAGCAAGCCAACCGCCAGCTCGAAACCGAGCGGAACCGGCTGCTGGACATGTTCATGCAGGCGCCCGGCTTCGTTGCTGTCTTGTCCGGACCGGACCATGTCTTCCAGATGCACAACGCGGCCTATTCGCAGCTGATCGGCCACCGGCCGATCACCGGCATGCCGGTCCGCGAGGCCCTGCCGGAAGTCGTGGGCCAGGGCTTCGTGGGCTTTCTCGATTCGGTCTACGCCACCGGCGAGCCGCACGAGGGCCGCGCCAGCCGGGTCGAACTGCAGCGCGCGCCCGACGCCCCGCTCGAGACGGTCTGGCTGGACTTCATCTACCAGCCGATCCGCGACGACGGCGGGACGGTCATCGGCATCTTCGTCCAGGGCCACGACGTCACCGAGACGGTCCGTTCGACCGACCGGCAGACCGCGCGGTCGCACAGCGACCCGCGGGCCTTCGCCGAGGGCTTCCAGGCGCGTCTGCTGGCGCTTTCACACACCCACGACCTGCTGACCCGCAGCCACTGGGAAGGCGCCGACCTGGGCGACATCCTTCAGCACGAGACAGAAGCCCACGGCGCCAGCCGGGTTTCGGCCAACGGCCCTCGCGTGGCGCTGCCGCCGGCGGCGGCCCTGTCGCTGGGCATGATCTTCCACGAACTGGCCACCAACGCCGCCAAATACGGCGCCCTGTCCGGCCCGGACGGCCGCGTCCTCGTCGACTGGTCGGTCGCAGACCAGACCCGCCCGCGGCTCCATCTGATCTGGCGCGAGACCGGGGGGCCTCCGGTGACTCCGCCGGACCGCAAGGGGTTCGGCAGCCGCCTGATCGAACGGAATGTCCGCCACGATCTGGCCGGAGAGATCGAACTCGACTACGCAAGCGGCGGATTGGCCGTCACATTCTCAATACCATTGGACAGGGAGCAAGGCACATGAGCGAGGCGCTCGCAGGCCGTCGCGTGCTGATCGTCGAGGACGAATCTCTCGTCGCCATGCTGCTGGAGACCATCCTTGAGGACATGGGCTGCGTCCCCGTCGGTCCGGCCGCCACGGTGGAGGAAGGGCTCCAGATGGCGTCGGAAGACGATGCGGTCGACGCGGCCCTGCTGGATGTCAACGTCGCCGGCAAACAGGTCTTTCCAATCGCCGAGGCGCTGAAGGCGCGCGGCGTGCCCTTCGTCTTCTCGACCGGCTACGGCGAGGGCGGCCTGCCCGACGACTGGCGCGGCCAGCCCACCCTCCAGAAGCCCTTCACCGAGGCCGCCGTTCGCGACGCCCTGACGAAGGCCATGGGTCTGGCGGACGTCTGAAATCTGGGCGCTAGGGGCTAGGGGCGAGGGGCTAGGGTCTAGAAATTTTCGACCGGAGCGACGACGCTGCGCCAGCCCTGTGCGCGCGCCTCTTCCCTGATCCCTGGTCCCTAGTCCCTACCGCCCCAGATCCTTCATCACCGCCCGCG
>JBGTSL010000085.1:0-7090 GCA_041940325.1 Brevundimonas sp. | reverse complement strand
CGAGATCATCCTGGGCGAGAAGACTGGCGAGGCCGCGATCGCGAAGTCGCTCGACTACGTGATGAAGATTCGGAAGACCCCGATCGTCGTCAACGACGGCCGCGGCTTCTACACCTCGCGCTGCTTCGGCACCTATGTCGCCGAGGGCCTGGCCATGCTGGAGGAGGGCTACGCCCCCGCCCTGATCGACAATATCGGCCGCATGACCGGGATGCCGCGCGGGCCGCTGGAGATGCACGACGACGTCGCGCTGGACCTGTCGGTCAAGATCGCGAAGCAGACGAAGGAAGACCTCGGCGACGCCTACGAGCCCCTGCCCGGCTGGAAGATCGTCCAGACCATGGTCGAGGACCTCGGCCGCTACGGCCGCAAGAACGGCAAGGGCTTCTACGACTACGACAGCAAGCCGAAAAAGCTGTGGTCCGGGCTCTCGGATCTCGCGCCGGTGACGATCAACGACTCGACGCCCGAACTGGTCGAGGACCAGAAGCGCCGCCTTCTCTACCGCCAGGCGGTCGAGGTCGCGCGATGCTGGGAAGAGGGCGTCATCGACGACCCGCGCGAGGCCGACGTCGGCGCCATCCTGGCCTGGGGCTTCGCCCCCTGGACCGGCGGCCCGATCACCCTGATCGACCAGACCGGGCTGAAGGAATTCGTGGCCCAGGCTGACGCCTATGCGGCCAAGTACGGCGACCGCTTCTCGCCGCCCCAGCTGCTGCGCGACATGGCGGCGAAGGGCGAGACCTTCTACGGCAAGTTCGCCGGCCAGAAAGCGGCCGCCTGAGGCTGACAGGGACGGGCTAGAGGTTCACCACCTCGAACCCGTCCTCGCTGGCCAGCCGCTCGGCCAGCGCCGCGCGGTGGCAGCCGGCGTGGTCGGCCTCGAAGCAGAGCAGGGCGGTCGGTCGATCCTTCGCGATCTCGCGCAACCGCTCGAAGGCCAGCTGCGACGGCGGCTCCTGCATGTGTTCGGCGAAGATGGCGCGCATCTCCCCGATCCGCCCCTTGCGCGCCGCGTCCCGCCCCGCCTTGGGCGTGCCGAGGTCGCGCAGGTGGACATATTCGATCCCCGCCTCGGCCAGGCTCGTTCCCAGCACCGTCTTCGAGAACCCGGCCCGCCGCGACGCCGCCACCGCCCTAACGTCCGCCAGCACCTGAACCCCCGCCGCCTTCAGCCGGTCGATCACCGCCGCCTGCGGCTCGCCCTCATAGCCGATGGTGAACAGCTTCATTCCGGCCCCATCCCCGGCACGGCCCCGCCGTCGATCGCCGTGTCGATGCAGGCCGACCGATCCGCCTCGAACCGGTCGGGCGCCTCGGTTCTGAGCGTTCTCAGGTCTTCGGTCAGCCCGGCGATGACCGCGTCGTCGTCCTCCGGCGCGCCTGCCGCCTCGGCCTTGATGTCCCACCAGTCCCGGATGAACCACGTCGGCCCGGCGACATGGTCGCTCTCCCTGGCCACGTCTTCGATGAACAGCTCCATATGGGCGCGGCAGGTCTGCGCCTGCTCAAGCGTCGGGTCCGGCAGGGCGAGGAACAGCAGGGCGGCGAGCATCGTCAGGGCCTCCGTTTGGCCGACAAACTTGACGCAGGCCCCGCGATAAGGCGAGTCCGAACTCCGCTAGACTCAGGAACCGTCAGATGCGCCGCACCCTCCTTCTCGCCGTCCTCCTCGGTTCCGCCGCCTGGAGCGCCCAGGCCCAGGAACTGCTGATCCACGGCGGCACCATCTACACCGGCGTCGACAGCCAGCCGACGGCCGAGGTGGTCCTCGTCCAGGACGGCCGCATCGCCTATGTCGGCCCCGCCGCCGGCGCGCCGGAGGTCAGCTACGCTGAGGCCCTCGACCTGAAGGGCGCGGTCCTGTTTCCCGGCTTCACCGACGGCCACGCCCACCTTGATGGCATCGGCTGGCGCGAACTCACCCTGAACCTAGAAGGGTCGACCTCGGTGGCCGACGCCATGGCCCGCCTGACGGCCTGGGCCGCCGCCCATCCCGAAGGGCCGGTGATCGGCCGCGGCTGGATCGAGACCCACTGGCCCGAGGGCCGGTTCCTGACCCGCGCCGATCTCGACGCCGCCGCGCCCGGCCGCGTCGTTCTGCTGGGCCGCGCCGACGGGCACGCCGTGGTCGCCTCCAGCGCCGCCCTGGCGGCGGCGAACATCACCGGCGACACCGTCGCCCCCGCCGGCGGTGAAATCCTCAAGGACGAGGCCGGCCGGCCCACCGGCCTGCTGGTCGACGCCGCCGAGCAACTGGTCGCTGGCCTTACGCCCCAGGCCAATCCCCAGTCGACGCGCGAGGCCTACCGCGCCGGCTTCCGGGTCGAGGCTGAATACGGCTGGACCGGCATCCATTTCATGAGCGCCCCGTGGAAGGACGTGCCCCTGATGGAGGCCATGGCCCTGCAGGGCGAGGCCCCGATCCGGGTCTACAACAGCATCACGCCGGACGGCGCCGTCGAGCTGATCGCCGGCGGCCCGCGCACCGTCGCCGACGGCCGCGTCATCACCCGGGCGATCAAATACTACGCCGACGGCGCGCTCGGCTCGCGCGGCGCCGCCCTGTTCGAGCCCTACGCCGACCGGCCTGACACCACCGGACTGATGCAGATCACCGAACAGGAGATCGTGCCCCTCTACCAGGCGGCGCTGAAGGGCGGCATCCAGGTCGCGACCCACGCCATCGGCGATCGGGGCAACGCATCCGTGGCCGAGTGGTACCAGCAGGCGCTGGCCGGCGTGGCGCCGCAGGACCGCCCCAACGGCGCCGATGTCCGCTGGCGCATCGAGCACGCCCAGATCCTGAGGCCGTCGGACTATCACTGGTTCGTCGACCTGCCGATCATCGCCTCGATGCAGCCCAGCCACGCCATCGGCGACCTGCATTTCGCCCCGGCACGACTCGGCGACGCCCGCCTCGACGGCGCCTATGCCTGGCATAGCCTGGCCGACCTCGGCGTCGTCGTGGTCGGCGGCTCGGACGCCCCGGTCGAGCGGGGGGCGCCGCTGATCGAGTTCTACGCCGCCGTCGCCCGCCGCGACCTGCAGGGCTTCCAGGGACCCGACTGGCGGCCGCAGGAGGCGGTGGACCGCCAGACGGCCCTGAAGATGTTCACCCTCTGGCCGGCGTACGCCAGCTTCCGCGAGGACGAGCTCGGCACCATCGAGGTCGGCAAGCGGGCCGACTTCACCGCCTTCGACGTCGACCTGATGACCGCGCCCGAGGCCGACATTCCGAACGGCCGGGCCGTGTTGACGGTGGTGGACGGCGTCGTCGTCCACCGCGCCGACCAGCCCCGCTAGAAGGTCTTGCGCACCCGGACCTGGAAGAAGGTTCTGGGGTCGATGTAGCGGTGCTCGACATAGGCGATCGGACGGGCGGGCGACCGGTCGGCGTAGACCGTGCGCTCGACGTCGAAGTCATTCCAGATATTGACCTGGGCCCGGATCGACAGGGTCTCGGTCGGCTTGTACTCGGCCCAGGCCTCGAAATAGTCGTGCCCGCGCCAGCCCGAGGTCTGATCCGGGTCGAAGCCCTTCTGACCCAGCAGCGGGATGTAGGCGGCGCCGTATTGCAGCTTCCAGCTCGTGACGTCCTGCTCCCATGAGATGACCGCCTGGCTGGCCCGGACGTTCGAGATCGGCCGGATCTCGCCCGTGGTCGGATCGGTCACCTCGGTGTGATTCCAGGTATTGCGGAAGCGGAACATGCCGCCGGCGACGCCCAGCTTGTCGGTCGGGACGGCGATGGTCAGGGCCAGCTGGTCCAGCGTGCCGTCGCCGATGTTGCCGACCGCCGACAGACCCATGTCGAGCGGAATCACGTCGAGGGCGTCGGTGATCTCGTCGTGGCGCAGGCCGACGCTGACGATGCCGTCGCCCCAGAAGCGGCGCTCGTAGATCAGTTCGCTGATCCAGCGCTGCTCGGGCTCCAGGTCGACGTTGCCGCCGAATACATTGCCGTCCTGCAGCTCCGCCGAAGCTGCGAAATCGCCGAAGTCCAGCTGGCCGACCTCGCGCTCGAAGCGCACCCGCACCTGGTTGTTCGCCATCGGCGTCCAGGTGGCGAGGAAACGGGGCTTGGCGAAGAAGAAGCTCTTCTCCTGCTCGGCGTCGCCGGACTGGCTGATCGTCGAGCTCTCCAGCCGCAAGCCGCCCTCGAGGGTCAGCTCCGGCTTGACCCGCCAGGTCGCCTTGCCGAAGGCCTCGCCGCGCGTTTCCTCGACCTTGACCGAGGCCGACGGCAGCGGGACGGGCGTTCCGCCGACGGTGAAGGCCTGTTCGACCTCCAGCATGTTGTAGGCCACCTCGGCGCCGGTTTCGAAGGTCAGGGCGGGCGAGCGCTCGAAGCGGACCAGGCCGCGCAGGATGGATTCCGACTCGTCGCCCTCGCCGGCGAACTGCTGCTCCGGGCTGTCGACGCCGCCGAGCCGGCTGCGCGAGGTCGAGACCGATTCGAAGCTGCCCCACTGATGGATCAGCCGCGTCTCCATCTTCAGCCGGTCGCTCAGCGGGCGGGTGTAGACGGCCCCGAACTCGCCGCCGTCGCCGTCGTTGTCGAACAGGCTTTCGCGGCGGACGTCGGTGGCGGTCTGCAGATGGACGTTGTGGAAGTCGTTGACACCGTAGCGGGCGGTCAGGTCGATCTTGCCGCCGAACAGCGGGGTGGCGAAATTGCCGCGCACCGACTGGCCGCCGCCCCAGGAGTCATTGAAGTAGTTCTCGCGGCGGATGACGTTTCCATTGGCGTCGGTGCGCACCACCTCGCCGACGCCGTTGGCGTCGCTGATCGAGACGCCGTCGCTGAGGGTGACGCCCCAGGTGCGTTCGCCCTCACGCGCGGTGAACTGGTAGGAGCCGGCGAAGGAATCGCGGCCGCCGTCGAACAGGAAGGCGCTGGCGGTGAGGATCGACTGGCGGGTGTTCTCCGTCTTGAGGATCACGTTCACGACGACCGAATAGCCCTGCATATCGATGCCGGGCGCGCCGCCGCGGATCAGCTCGATGCGCTCGACCTGGCTGGCGAGGGTGCGCGACAGGACGCTGGAGCCGGTGTCGTTCTTGGAGGCCGGGCGGGCGTTGTTGATCAGGATGTTGCCGACGGCGCCTTCGAAGCCGCGGCTGCCGGAGCCGTCGTTGACCGAGAAGCCGGGCACGCGGGAGACCATGTCGAGCGCGGTGTTGGGGCGCTGGTCGGCGAAGAAGTCGGGGGTGAAGACCAGCACGCCCTGCTGGGCCGAATCAATCTGGGCGTCCTGGCCGTTCACCGGAACCGGCGCCTGGGCGACCTGCGGGTCCGGACCGTCCGAGGCGGTCTGGGCCATGGCCGCGCCTCCGGTCAGAAGGACGGCGGTGGTGGCCAGAAGGATGGTCTTCGTCATTGCAGGATTCCCCTCGTCGTGTGACGAAGGTGTGGCGTCCTGACGCGCTCCGCTCCAGTTACAAGACGGCAAGGTGGATTAAAAAGCAGACAGCATTACGGAACTGTCATGCTCGTGTTCTGATCAAGGCTTTATTTTATGATCCAATACTAAAGAGGCCATGTAGTCGTGAAATCATCGTTCGCTCTACTTTTCACCCTGTGCCTGCTGGTCGCCGCGCCGCAATCGGCGCGGGCGCAGACGTCACAGGAGCCGGAGGCCACGACCGTCGAGGAGGTGGTGGTGCTGGCGCGGCGCTCCGGCGCCCCGATGTGGACGGTGACCCGGGGCGACAGCACCCTGATCCTGGTGGGCGCCATCACCGGCATTCCCCGCGACCTCGAATGGCGGCCCGACGATCTCGAGGCCGCCGCCGCCCGCTCGCAGCTGATCCTGACGCCGCAGGAGGGCCGCGCCTCGGTGACCGATCTGCTGCGCGTCGTCTGGCGCATCCGCACCATCGCCCGGATGCCGCGCGGGCAGACCAGCGCCGATTATCTGACGCCGGAATGGCAGGCGCGGCTGGAGGCAGTCATGGCCGGAGAACGCAATCAGGACTGGCGGTCGAAGAGCCTGCTGATCCTCGGCTTCGACCTGATGCAGGACAAGGCCGGCTACACCGGCCGCCGGGGCGGCGACGACGCCATGGACGTGATCCGCCGGGCGTCGCGGCGGGCCCGGGTCGAGACCCGGCCGGTCGGCACGGTGCGCGGCGACGAGCTGATCGACAGCCTGATCGAAGCCCCGCAGTCGGCCCATGTCCCCTGCGTCGAGGCCGCCATCGCCGCCGCCGAGCAGGGGCCGGACGCGGCGCGCCAGCGCGCCGAGGACTGGCGCGCCCGCCGGGTGGCCGAGGTGGTCGCCTCGCCGATCGACCGGGCCCTGAACCAGTGCTGGCCGTGGGGCGACCCCGAAATCGCGCCCCAGCTTCACCAGCAGTGGGCGGCGGCGATCGAGACCTCGCTGATCTCGCCCGGCGTGACGATGGGCGTCGCCCCGATCCGCCTGCTGGCCGAAGAAGGCGGCGTACTGGACGGCCTGGAGGCGCGCGGCTTCGAGGTGGTGGGTCCGGAGTGGCGGGCGGAGGCGGCCGACGCGGCGAATGTCGACGTAGACTCCGGGGCGGCGGAGTAGACCGTCTATCTCGTCTACCTCGTCTACTTCACCGGACCGCGCGAACCGCTTCATCCGGCAAGTCTGGCACGTGCCTGCGTCATTCCCGGACGTAGCCGTCAGACCGCCGTGCCGCCCACTGTCAGGCCGCCGATCTTGAGGCTGGGTTGGCCGATGCCGACGGGCACGCCCTGGCCGGCCTTGCCGCAGACGCCGACGCCGGGGTCGAAGGCGAAGTCGTCGCCGACCATCTCGATCTTCGTCAGGGCCGTGGCGCCGTCGCCGATCAGGGTGGCGCCGCGCACCGGGGCGGTGATCTTGCCGTCCTCGATCAGATAGGCCTCGGTGCACTGAAAGACGAATTTGCCGTTGGTGATGTCGACCTGACCGCCGCCGAAATTGGCCGCGTACAGGCCGCGCTTCGTCGAGGCGATCATGTCGGCGCGGCTGTCCTTGCCGCCTTCCATGAAGGTGTTGGTCATGCGGGGCATGGGCGGATGGGCAAAGGACTGGCGACGGGCATTGCCCGTGGCCCGGGCGCCCAGCTTACGGGC
>JBGTSL010000084.1:0-7094 GCA_041940325.1 Brevundimonas sp. | reverse complement strand
TGAACAGCTTGTCCGGCGCGCCGATGCCTTCCGGCGCCGCGCGGTTCAGGAAGCCGAAATTGTTGCGGATGTTGTTCGAGAATTCGGTCTTCAGCTTCGTGCCGAGAATCTTCCAGTGACCAGCCGGCGCGATACTCTCCTCTTCCACCAGAACGGCGGTGGCGACATCGCCGAAGATGAAGTGGCTGTCGCGGTCCTTGAAGTTCAGATGGGCGGAGCAGATCTCCGGGTTCACCATCAGGACGGCCTTGACTGACCCCGAGGCGATGAAGTCGGCGGCGGTCTTGATGCCGAAGGTGGCTGAGGAACAGGCCACGTTCATGTCGAAGGCGAAGCCCTCGATGCCGAGCGCCTGCTGCACCTCGATGGCCATGGCCGGGTACGGCCGCTGCATGTTGGAGGCGGCGCACAGCACGGCGCCGATCTCGCTGACCGGCTTGCCCCAGGCGGCGATGGCGTCGCGGGCGGCCTTCACGGCCATCTCGGCCAGCACCGACAGCTCGTCGTTGGAGCGTTCCGGAATGTTGGGGACCATCCGGGCCGGGTCGAGGACCCCGGCCTTGTCGACCACGAAGCGCGACTTGATGCCCGAGGCCTTTTCGATGAACTCGACCGAGGACGGCGTCAGGGCCTCGAGGTCGCCGGCGGCGATGCCGGCCGCGTGCTGTTCGTTGAAGCGCCCGGCGAAGGCGTTGTACGCCCCGACCAGCTCCTCGTTGGAGATGGACTGCTCCGGCGTAAACAGGCCGGTGGCGGCGATGACGGCTTTGGTCATTCTCGGCTTGAGCCTCTGTACTCGGCGCGGCGCCCCGGAGCGCACGTCTCGTTTGTAGACGGACTAGATAGGCGCGTCCTGCGGCGGCGTCGAGGCGGCCGCGTGCCGGGCCAGCAGACGGTGGGCGGCGTCGAGGTGCAGGCGCTCGACCATGCGGTAGCCGACCCGGATCGCGCCCTTGCCCTCGGCGTCGGCGGCGGCGAAGGCCTCGACGATCTCGCGGGCGCGGGCGACTTCTTCGGCAGAGGGGGAGAAGCCGGCGTTGGCGGCGGTGATCTGGTTGGGGTGGATCAGGCTCTTGCCGTCGAAGCCGAAAGCGCGGCCCTGACGGCACTCGGCCGCCAGCCGGTCGGCGTCGTCGGTGGCGTTGACCACGCCGTCGATGGCCAGCAGGCCGTGACCGCGCGCGGCGGCGACGACGGCGGCCAGCCAGGGCTTGAGCGGCTCGCGATCGGGGCCGAGCACGAGGTTCATCTGCTCGCCGAAATCATTGATCCCGAGCATCAGCGCTGCGAGGGAGGTTCCAGCGCCGGCGATGGCGTCGAGGCGGAGGACGGCCAGGGGCGTCTCGATCATGACCCAAAGGGCGACGTCCGCGGGCAGGCGGTCGGCGACCTCGCGTACGGCCTCCGGGCTCTCGATCTTCGGGGCGACGATGAAGGCCGGCGTCTGACCGGACAAGGCGGCGAGGTCGTCGGCGCCCCAAGGGGTGTCCAAGCCGTTGACCCGGACGCCGACGCGCGGACCGAAACCGCCGGCCCGCAGCGCGGCGACCGCCGCCCGCCGCGCCTCCGCCTTGGCGTCGGGGGCGACCGCGTCCTCGAGGTCGAGGATCACCGCGTCGCAATCGAGGCCGCGCGCCTTCTCTATCGCCCGCGGATTGCTGGCGGGCAGGTAGAGGACCGAGCGGGTAAGCTGCATCAGACCCGGCCCGTTACGGGGATGAGGGCCCCGGTGATCGCCCGGCTCCCGGGCGAGGCGAGGAACAACATGACGCGGGCGAGGTCGGCGGGCCGGACCCATTTGGCCGGATCGGCGTCCGGCATGTCCTTGCGGTTCTGGTCGGTGTCGAGGATCGAGGGCAGGACGGCGTTGACGGTGACGGAGGTCGACTTCAGCTCCTCGGCGAGGCTTTCCGTCAGGCGGTGGACGCCGGACTTGGAGGCGGCGTAGGCGCCCATGCCCGCCGCGCTCTTCAGGGCGCCGGCGGCCCCGACGTTGACGATGCGGCCCTCGTCAGACCGTTTCAGATGCGGCAGGGCGGTGCGGGTGGCGTTGAGGGCGGTGGTGACGTTGAGGGCGAACATCCTGTCCCAGGCCGGCTCGGCGTCGTCGACCGTTTGCCAGACGAAACCGCCGGCGATGTTGAGCAGGGCGTCGATGCGGCCGAAGTGGTCGACGACCGCCGCCATGGCCCGCTCAGCTGCTGCCGGGTCGGTCAGGTCGACGCCGCGCAGCTCCAGCACGCCATCGGGCGTGGGCTGGCCCCTGGCGTGGTCGATGACGGCGACGTTCAGGCTGTCGCTCACGGCCGCTTCGAGGACGGCCCGGCCGAGGACGCCGTGGCCTCCGGTGATGACGAGGGTGCGGGTCAAGCGGGTGTCTCCTGTTGATAGGGCGAGGGCCACAGGCGCGCGGCTCCGCGCACGCCGGACGAGTCGCCCCAGCGGGCGGAGGCGATAACGCCGGTCCAGGCGTCGGTGAAGGCGTAACGCTCCACCACCGCCGGCAAGGCGTCGTAGAGTTCGTCGACGTTGGACAGCCCGCCGCCGAGGACGAAGGCGTCCGGGTCGATCAGATTGACGACCATGGCCATGGCCCGGCCCAGTCGGTCGATGCACAGGTCCAGCGACCGGCCGGCGTCGGCGTCCCCAGCGCGGGCGGCTGCGACGATCTCCCTGGCCGTCAGCGGCCGGCCGGTGCGCTCACGGTGGTCCCGTTGCAGGCCGGAGCCCGACACCCAGGTCTCGAGGCAGCCATGCAGGCCGCACCAGCAGGCGGGCCCCGGCGCCTCTTCCGCGGAGGGCCAGGGCAGGGAGGTGTGGCCCCATTCGCCGGCCACGCCGTGGGCGCCCTCGACCAGCCTGCCGTCGACCGCGACACCGCCGCCGCAGCCAGTGCCGATGATGACGGCGAAAACGACCGGCTTTCCGGCTCCGGCGCCATCGAGGGCTTCGGAAAGGGCCAGGCAGTTGGCGTCATTGGCCAGACGGACCGGCCGTCCCAGCGCTTGCTCCAGGTCCTGCGGGAAGGCGCGGCCGTTCAGCCAGGTCGAGTTGGCGTTGCGCATGAGGCCGCGGGTGGGCGACACCGAGCCAGGCGCGGCCACGCCAATCGGGCCGCTGGCCCCGGTCTCCGCTTCCACCGCTGCGATCAGGCGGGCGACTGTTTCGATAGCGGGTTCGTAGGCCCCGGGGTTGGGTTCGCGCTTGCGGGCGAGGAAGGCGCCGTCGTCGCCGACGACCGCCGCCTCGATCTTGGTGCCGCCGAAGTCCACGCCGATCCGCATGGGGCGAGGCTTAGCAGATGATCAGTCTGCGAACACCCGGCCGAGCAACCGTTCCAGCGCGGCGGCGTCGACGGCGTCGAAGGCGGCTGTTTCGGTCGCGTCGACGTCGAACACGGCGATCAGCTTGCCGGTCCCGTCGATCACCGGCACGACGATCTCGCTGGCCGAGCGGCTGTCGCAGGCGATGTGACCGGGGAAGGCGTGGACGTCGACGACCACCTGGGTCTTGCGGTCACGGGCGGCGGTTCCGCAGACGCCGCGGCCGAAGGGGATGCGCAGGCAGCCGAGCGTGCCCTGGTAGGGCCCGACCACCAGTTCGTCGGCCTTGTCGGGATCCACCAAGTAGAATCCCGTCCAGAAGAAAACCGGGAAGGCGTCGGCCAGCATGGACGACACCGTCGCCATGCGCGCCGTCAGGTTCGGCTCGCCCTTGAGAACGGCGAGGATTTCCTCCTCCACCTCGGCGTAGCGGGCGGCCTTGTCGGCGGGGCGATCGTCGCGGGCGACGTAGGACATCGGATGCAGGACTCCAGACAACGGCAGCCATATAGGCGCCTCCCGTCCCTCGGGCGAGGGGATGTTTTCGCCTGTGAGGGGAATCACAAGCCGCTGATTCCGGTGGACAACTTTGGGGCCGACATAAAATGGCCGTGCTGCGGCAACGCTTTGTCGCGAAACAGCGTTAACCTTGACAGACAGTTAACTGGACCGGACTGTTCCGGTCGCGCAAAGCTTAACGGGTGAGCCGGGGGGACGCCCGCTCCAGTAGTGCGAGGTCTCATGGGCGAGGGCGATGCGAACAAGACCGACCGCGGCCGGTCCGACCGGTCGCGCGGCCCCGTCGCCATCGCCGCGATCGCCGGCGTCCTGGCCCTCACCGCACTCGGCATGGCGTCATGCGGCGACCGCGCCGACGGCTTCCGGTTCTGGCAGCGCTCCGATTCCGCATCCAACGCCTGCCCCCGCCCCGCCTCGCTGACGGGTTCCGAGTTCAACGCCCAGGAGACGGGGCTGCGCGCCCTGCGCCGCGCCGCCTTCCGCGGCGACTTCTTCGCCCAGCTGGAACTGGGATCGCGTTACGCCGCCATCCGCGCCACCGACAAGAACATCGAGGATCCGATCGAGAGCGCCACCTGGTACGCCATGGCGCTGGCCAATGACGAGGGCTACGCCCCGATCAACCGGGTCGACCGCGGCGGCTTCGGCGGCTGGCGGCCGCTGTCGAAATACGACGACTGCCGCGCCTTCGAACGCCACATGGCTTATCAGAGGCTGGACCGTCAGCTGGGCCAGATGACCCGGGAAGAGCAGGAGGCGGTGCGTGATCGGGTCGTCTACGTCCTGTCGACCCAGGACGCCGAGGGCTTCCGCACCCTGGCGCGGCTGCACGACGGCCTCTACGGCCCGTTCGGCGAACCGGAGGACAACCGCGAGGCCCGCGAGGCCTGGGGCCGGGGCGGCGGACCCGACAGCCGCGACCGCCGCCGGCGCGGCTATCTGGCGGCGACCAGCCTGTTCCCGCGCAACGACGTCGACGCCTACCTCTACAACTACCTGGCCGTGCAGACCGGCGACGTCGGCGCCTATGTTCTGATGAAGGATTTCGAGAAATCCGCGCCGAGGCGGGACCAGTACAGCCGCTTCGTCGAGGCCAAGGCCCGGCAGTGGACTCCGCCGTTCGAATTCTATCCCAACGAGGCTCCGGCCTCGGGCGTACCTTTCTCCGACGAGAGCCGCCCGCGCGGCGACGCCTATGAATACGCCCTGACCCGGATGGGGACGGAGCTGCCGTTCATCCACGTCGGCCGGGCCCTGCGCTACCTCGGGATCACCGAAACGGCGACGACGCGGCCCGAGGACCTGTCCAAGCGGCAGATCGAGACGCTGGAGGCCATGCTCGGCCATCCGATGGAGAGCCGGCTGTCCTATCTCGAGCGGGTCCGGGCCATCCAGCTGGCCGCGGTCAACGGCTCGTCGGAGGCGCAGCTGGTGCTGGCGGTGATGTACGCCGAGGGCATCGGCCTGCCCGCCGACTACGCCCGCGCCTTCAAATGGTTCGACGAGGCGGCACGCCAGGGCAGCCCGGAGGCCAAGTTCGCCATGTCGAGCTATTTCGCGCTCGGCGTCTCGGGGGTGGCGGATCAGGACAAGGCCCAGGCCGTGGCCCTGAGGATCGACTCGGCGCTGTCCGGCTTCGGCCCGTCCGCCGCCCGCCTGCAGGCCGTGCTGGCCCAGGTCTCCCGTTCGCAGCAGCGCCGTTAAGGAGGGCGTGGAACCATGACCATCCGTCTCCCCTTCGGCGGTTTCCGCGGCACGCTCGCCGGCGCCGCCGCGATCGCGGCCTCCATCGCCGTCGTGGCGCTGTCGCAGGGCCCCGAGGCCCACGCCCAGGTCGCCGCCAAGGTCGAGAGCCAGACGCGGCCCAATTTCGGCCTGCTGCTGGATCCGCCGACGCGCACCTACCGCAGCCGCGGCTCGCACCACCGGCGCTATGACTACGGCCGCCATCGCCCCGACTGGCGGCCGGGCTATCCGCCCCATCGACCGGGCGGAGAGGAGATCGTGCTGGTCGATTGCGGCGGCAACCCGGGCACGGGCGCGGTCGAGGACGCCGTGCGCCGGGTGCGCCCGGGCGGCACCCTGGTGATCCGCGCTCGCGGCGGCGCCTGCGTCGGCTGGTTGAACATCGACAAGCCGCTGACCCTGATCGGCGAGAGCGGCTTCGACCCCCGCGACTGGCAGCGCACCGGCAATCCGACGCTTCAGGCGCCCGACGGCCTACCCTGCATCACCGTGGCTCAGGGCGTCCGGGTCGAGATCCGCGACATGGTCTTCGCCTCGCCCCGGGCCGGCGACGCCGCCTGCGTGGTCGGCTACGGCGCCGAGATCATCATGAACCGCGTCGGCTTCCGCCACGCCGGGGACGAGGCCGCCATCTACGCCGACGGCGGCCTGCTGTACCTGCGCAACACCATCATCGAGGCCCAGACCATTGCCCCCGCCATTGTCGCCGACGGCGCGGTGCTGGACGCCTGGGAGGTGGTCGTGGCCGGAGCCCAGTCCGGGATGGAGCTGATCCCCGGGCCGGGCCAGACCTCGCGCATCGTTTCGACCACGCTGAAGGGGACCAATGCGCCGAACGCCTTCGGGCCGCGCTCCATCGGCATGATCATCCGCTCAGGCCGGGACTATGGCCGGGTCGAGATCGAGAACACCGCCATTGTCGGCTACGTCGAGGGAGTCGCGATCGAGGGCGCCTCGGTCGACATCCGCAGCAGCCGGGTCGGCCGCTCTGACAAGGGCGTCGTGCTCTACAACGGCGAACTGCGCCTGACCGACAGTCGCATCCGCGCCACGACGGTCGGTGTCGCCGCCGCCTCGGGCAGCGCGGTGATCGTCAACAACGTCTTCTCGGGCGTGCGCGAGGTCATCTACGCGGAGGACCGCGCCAACATCCAGGCGCGCGGCAACCGGGTCTATTCCCAGTACGTCTGCCGGCCGCAGTTCCGCGACCGCTACCGCGGCCGGTACGAGCCCTACTGGCGTCCGGGCGACGGCTGGGAATGCGCCTTCGGCTCCTATCCCCGCAACTGGTGGGAGCAGGAGGACGGCCTGCTGGGTATCGAATACTACGACGACGGTTATTCGCTGGACGGCTACGACCGCTACCGCAATGGAGACGGCTGGTACGACCGCGACGGCCGCTACGTCTACGACGAGCGCTATCGTGGCGAGGACCGCTGGAGCCGGGGCGGGGGCGGCTTCTGGGGCCGGTAGGCGCGGAGGGACTCGAACCCCCAACCAGACCGT
>JBGTSL010000083.1:0-7109 GCA_041940325.1 Brevundimonas sp. | reverse complement strand
ATGGTCAAGTCCGGAAACAAGACGCGACGCGGCGGCCTCGCCGCCTCGCCCAGTCATCTGATGCACCGCGCCCTGCAGCTGGCGCTGGACATCTACGCCGAGGAGGCGGGGCCGGACGGCCTGACCCAGCGCCAGTTCGCCGTGCTCGAGGCGGTGTCGCAAAAATCCGGCCTGACCCAGACCGACCTTGTCCGCGCCACCGGCATAGACCGCTCGACGCTCGCCGACCTCGTGGCCCGCATGACGACGAAGGGCCTGCTGGAGCGCGAACGCTCGACCATCGACGCCCGCGCCAAGGCGGTGCGCCTGTCCGAGGCCGGCGCCGCCGCCCTCGAGGCCGCCCGCCCCCGAGTCGAGGCCGCCGACAAGCGCATCCTCGCCCTGCTGCCCAAGGCCAAGCGCGACGGCTTCCTCGCCCGCCTCGCCGAACTCGCCGGCGAGGCCGACGCGGCCCCGGAGGCGGCGAAGGCGGAGGCCAAGGCCGCGAAGAAGGCGGCCCGCGAGGCGAAGAAGGCGAAGAAGGCCGAAAAGCCCAGGCTCAAGCTGGTCGAGCCGGCGTAACCGGTCCCTCTCCCGGCGGGAGAGGGCTTGAGCGCACGAGAGCGAAGCGATCGTACTTCTCGCGAAAGGGTGAAGGGCTACGGTGCGAACCGGCTCCCCATAGCCCCTCACCCGATCGCGCCAGGACGACGGCTGCGCCGCCGTGCGCGATCTCCCTCTCCCGCCGGGAGAGGGGCGCGCCTCAATCCATCAGCTGCTGGCTCAGATACACATAATGCCGCGCCCAGCGCTTGGCGTTGGCGACCGGATCGGCGTCGTTGGAGTGCCCGCCCGCCGTCTCCTCGTAATAGAGGTGATCGTGGCCTTGATCCTCCAGCCGCGCCGCGAATTTGCGCGCGTGGCCCGGATGCACCCGGTCGTCGCGCGTGTTGGTGGTGATGTAGACGCGCGGATAGTCCGTATCCGGACGAAGCTGCTGATAGGCCGAGTAGCGGGCGATGAAGGCCGCCTCTTCCGGGATGCGCGGGTCGCCGTATTCGCCGATCCACGAGGCCCCGGCGGGCAGTTCGTGATAGCGCAGCATGTCGATCAGCGGGCTCTCGATCACCGCCGCATTGATCAGCTCCGGATGCTGGGTCACCGTCACCGAGGTCAGCACCCCGCCGTTCGACCGACCGTAGATGCCGGTGCGGCGCGGCGACGAAATCCCCCGCCGGTGCAGGTCGGCCGCCACCGCCGCGAAATCGTCGAAGGCCAGCTGGCGGTTTTCCTTCAGCACCGACTGGTGCCACTCCGGCCCGAACTCGCCGCCGCCGCGGATGTTGGCCTGGACGAAGACGCCGCCGTTCTCCAGCCACAGCTTGCCCATCTCGGGCTTGTAGGCGGGCGGGAACGACACCTGGAAGCCGCCGTAGCCGAACAGGATGGTCGGCGCCGTCCCGTCCATGACCATGTCGCGCGGCCGGGTCACGAAATAGGGGATCTTCGTCCCGTCCGACGAGGTCGCCTCGAACTGCTCGACCACATGGGTCGAGGCGTCGAACTTGGCCGGGGCCGAGCGTAGTTCGCTGATCGTACCGGCAGACACCTCGGCGAGACTGAGCGTCGGCGGCGTCAGGAAGCCTTGGGTCGAGATGAAGACCTGACCCCGGGCCTTGGAGCTGTCGCCCAGCCCGACGGCGCTGTTGGCCGGCACGGCGATGTCGGCGGCGCGCCAGCCGCCCGCGCCCGGATCGAAGCGCTTCAGCGTGCCGACCACATTGTCCGACACCACCGCCAGAATGCTGTCCGACAGCACCCGCACGCTCTCGATCGACTGCCGCGCGCCGGGCGCGAAGATCACCCCGTCGCGATCTCGGGACGGAATGTCACCGGGACCGGGAACGGTTCGCAGCCCGACCAGATCGGCCGCGATCAGCGAACCCGCCTTCATCGAACGGCCGCCGTGGGTCCAGTCCTCGTCGAGGCCGAGGATCAGCTGCTGCCCGATCACCCCGTGCACATTGACCCGTTCGGGCAGATCGAGCTGATGCGCCGTCATGCCCCGGAGCTCCCAGGTCTCGGCCCGGAAGGTGTCGAGCGGCCGGTTGATCAGCACCGCCAGAATCCGCCCGTCCTTGTCGCGATAGACGCCCGGGCTGACCCCATACCCCCCGTCGCCGATGTCGCCGCGGTAGACCTCGGTCGCCTGTGCCAGGGACTGTCCGCGCTTCAGCGCCTTGACGATGAAGGGATAGCCGCTCTCGGTCAGCGTGTTCGGCCCGAAGTCCGTGGCCACCAGCAGGGTGTCGCGGTCCAGCCATTCAATGCGGTGCTTGCCCTCCGGCAGGGAGAACCCTCCGTCCACGAACGATTTCGTCGTGGTGTCGAACTCGCGCACCACGACAGCGTCCTTGCCGCCGTCCGACAGATTGACCAGGCAGCGCGTCTCGTCCGGCGCCAGGCAGTCAGCGCCCTTCCACACCCAGTCCCGGCCCTCGGCCCGGGCGAGGGCGTCCACGTCGATCAGCGTTTCCCATTGCGTGTCGGCTGAGCGGTAGGAGTCCAGCGTCGTGCGCCGCCACACCCCCTTGGGATTGCCCGCGTCCTGCCAGAAATTGCCCAGACCGTCGCCGAGGAAGCTCGGGCTCGGGATCCGGTCGGTCGCCGTCAGGATCGCCTCCGCCTGCTGCCGGAACCGTTCGTAGCGCGGATCGCCCTCCAGCGCCGCCAGCGCCTTGCGGTTCGACTCGGCCACGAAGGCCATGGCCTCCGCCCCCTCGACCTCTTCCAGCGCCAGATGGTCGTCGGCGGCGCGCACGCCCGCCGGCGTCAGGTCGGCCGGGAAATGCGGCGGCGGAGCCGGCTCCAGCGGCCCCTGCACCATGTCCGGGGCCAGGCCGTAAACGGCGTCCTCCGACGGCCCCGTGGCGCAGGCCGCCAGCAGCAGGGCCGGGATCGATACGGACAGGATCAGTCGGTTCATTTCAGACTCCGCACTTCAACAAAGTCCTCCCCCAACGGGGGAGGGGGACCATCCGAAGCCGCAGGCGAAGGATGGTGGAGGGGGAATGGACCGGTAGCGATGGGGGGGACGGCCCCCTCCACCGCTTCGCGGTCCCCCTCCCCCGAAGGGGAGGACTATGCGGCCTACTCCGGCGCCGGGACCTGCGTGTCCATCAGCCGCCGCGTCAGATAGGTGTATTCCAGCGCGATCCGCCGGGCCGTCTCGCGCAGGTTGGCCCCCGCCGCGTGACCGCCGTCGGTGTTCTCGTAGAACAGCACCGGATAGCCCAGTTCCTCCAGCCGCGCCGCCGCCTTGCGGGCGTGGCCCGGATGGACCCGGTCGTCCTTGGTCGAGGTGTGGATGAACACCTCCGGATAGGGCTGGCCGGCCTCGAGCCGCTGATAGGGCGAATAGGCCTCGATCCACGCCCGCTCCTCGGGGATGTCCGGGTTGCCGTATTCCGCGATCCACGAGGCGCCGGCCAGCAGCTTGTGGAAGCGCAGCATGTCGAACAGCGGCACCTGGATGACCGCCGCATTGATCAGGTCCGGGCGCTGGGTCAGCATCGCCCCCATGAACAGGCCGCCTTGCGAGCCGCCCATGATGCCCAGTTTGGGCTGGCTGGTGATGTCGCGGGCGATCAGGTCCAGGGCCACGGCCTGGAAGTCCTCATGCGCGCGCTGGCGGTTCTGTTGCAGGGCCGCCTCGTGCCAGCGCGGTCCGAACTCGCCGCCGCCGCGCGTATTGGCGATGACGTAGACGCCGCCGCGCTCCAGCCACAGCTTGCCGACCGTGGCCGAATAGCCGGGCAGCAGCGAATTCTGGAAGCCGCCGTAGCCGTACAGCAGGGTCGGGTTCGACCCGTCCATCGGCATGTCGCCCTTGTGGACGACGAAATAGGGGATCTTCGTCCCGTCGGCCGAGGTCGCCTCGAACTGCTCGACCACCATGCCGGTGGCGTCGAACTTGGCCGGCAGCGACTTGACCACCGCCGCCTCGCCCGTCGCCGCATCGGCCAGGTACAGGCTGGACGGGTTCAGATAGCCGGCCACGCTGACGAACACCTTGTCGTCCTGCTCGCTGGCCGAGCCGACGCCGACGGTGACGTTCTGCGGCAGGTCCAGCCGGGTCCGGCTCCATTCGCCGGCCGGATTGGGCTCATAGACATAGACCGAGCCGCGCACGTTCTCGTACAGGGCCACGACCAGCTTGTTGCGGGTGGCGTTGATGCCCTCGATGGCCTCGCGCTCGCCCGGCCGGATGACCAGCTGGGCCGGCGTCGCCGGATCGGCCAGCCAGCGGTCGAGGTCCCAGGCGATGACGTCGCCCGTCTTGAATTCCTGCCCCGAGGGCGCGGTCCAGTCCTGGTCGGTGGTCACCACCAGCTGGCCCTGCACCAGGGCGTTGATGTTCGACTTGGCCGGCAGCTCCAGCTTCGTGGTCGTGCCGTCGGCGTTGAGCCGGTGCGTCTCGCCCTCGTAGAAATTGACGCCCCGGTTGATCAGGGTCGCCTGCACCACCCCGTCGGCGTCGCGCAGCGTATAGCCCGACACCGAGACGTCGGTCGGCTGGCCGGTGAACACCGTCGTCGCCTGATCCAGCGTCTGCCCGCGCTTCAGCAGCTTGACGATCATCGGATAGCCCGAACTGGTCATGGTGCCCGGCCCGAAGTCGCGCGAGACCAGCAGGGTGTCTTCGTCGACCCACGACGCCCCGCCCTTCGATTCCGGCAGCACGAAGCCGCCCTCGACGAAGGTCTTCGTCGACCGGTCGAACTCGCGCACCGTCACCGCGTCCTTGCCGCCGTCCGACAGGTTGACCAGGCAGCGGGTCTCGTCCGGCGGCAGGCAGCTGGCGCCCTTCCACACCCAGTTCTTGCCCTCGGCCGCCGACAGGGCGTCGAGGTCCAGAATGGTCTCCCACTGCGGCTCGGCGGTGCGGTAGCTGTCCACGGTCGTGGTCCGCCACACCCCGCGCACGTGCTCGGCGTCCTGCCAGAAATTATCCAGGGTGCCGTCGTGGTTGAAGCCGACGCCGGGGATGCGGTCGCGCGCCTGGACGATCTCCAGCGCCTGCTGGTGCAGGGTCTCGTAGCGCGGGTCGCCGCGCAGCACGCCCAGCGAATGCTCGTTGTGCGCCTCGACCCATTCCATGGCCCGCTCGCCCTCGATCTCCTCCAGCCACAGATACGGATCGGTCGCGTCCGAGGTCGCGAAGCCGGCGCCGGAAGCCTCGGCGTGGGCGTGGGCTGACGGGGCGTTCTGGGCCATGGCGGCGCTCGAAAGGGCGGTGGAGGCGAGAAGCGCGGCGAGCGCGGCGGTGCGGATCATCTGGACAGTCCCCGACAAAAAGGTCGGCCGGCACCTTAACGGCGGCCCGGTCCCCGGCAAGGCGCGCCGGCCGCAGGTTACGGTTTTGTCATTTGCCGGGGGCGGTATGGCTAGTGTCGCCCCTCGTCCGGGATGCACAGCAGATTGCCGCAGGCCTTGCAGTGCACCGCGTCCGGATCGTGCACCTGCAGACCACACTGGTCGCAGGGATAGCGCACCTTGTGCGGCCGCAGCAGCGTCTGCCCCAGCCGCACGAACAGGGTCACCCCGACCAGCATGATGACGATCGAGACGATCCGGCCCCAGTCGCCCGGCAGCAGGATGTCGCCATAGCCGGTCGTGGTCAGGCTGGTGACGGTGAAATACAGGGCGTCGATATAGCCGGTGATGCCTTCGTGCCGGCCCATGAAGCTGGTGTAGACGAACCCCGTGGCGACGAAAATGAAGGTCACCAGCGCCACGATCGCCTTGGTGATCTCCTCCACCCGCGTGTCGTCGTAGCGCCGCCCGATGGTGCGCCAGAAGAAGTCGGAATTGATCAGCGTCCACAGCCTCAGCACCCGCAGGAAGCCCAGGTTGAACAGCCAGGCGGGGAACAGCAGGGTCGCCAGGATGAACAGATCGACCCAGACGATCGGCTTCTTCAGCCAGTCGCGCACGTCCGAATAGGCCCAGGCCCGCGCCGCCAGATCGAAGGCCAGCAGCGCCGCGATGACATAGTCGATGATGTAGAAGATCACCCCCTCGCCGCGCAGCAGGGGCGCGGCCACGAAGAAGGTGATGATGATCAGGTCGATGATCAGGACCGCCAGGCGGAACCGCACCGCCGTGACCGACGAGCCGTGGTACAGCGCCCGCAGCCGCGCCCTCAGGCGCAGGCCGTCCGGCTTCTCCGGGCTGTCATCGGCGGGGTTCGATCGGCTCATCGCGCAGCGATAACGCGCCTCGCTCGCGCAAGGAACCGTCAACCGCTATATCGGCCCGATGAGCCGTCCTTTCGTCCGCATGAACGGCGCCGGCAACGACTTCGTCGTCGTCAATGCGCTGGAGACGCCGTTCGCCCCGACGGCCGGACAGGCGCGCGCCATCGCCGACCGCGCGACCGGCCAGGGCTGCGACCAGCTGATCGCCATCGAACCCTCGGACAGGGCCGACGCCTTCATGCGCGTCTGGAACGCCGACGGCGGCCAGGTCGAGACCTGCGGCAACGCCCTGCGCTGCGTCGGCTGGCTGCTGATGGAATCGACCGGCAAGGACTGCGTGGTCATCGACACCCTCGGCGGCCCGACCACGGCGAGCCGGGCGGGGGACCGCCGCGTGCGGGTGGACATGGGCGCGCCCGGCCTCGACTGGACCCAGGTCCCCCTCGCCGAGGAAATGGACACCCGCGGCGTCGAGCTGCAGGTCGGCCCCATCGACGCGCCCCTGCTGCATACGCCGGGCGCCGTCTCCATGGGCAATCCGCACGTCGTCTTCTTCGTCGACGACATCGAGACCGCCCCGGTGCGCGAGGTGGGTCCGATGATCGAGCATCACCGCCTGTTCCCCGAAGGCGTCAATGTCGGCTTCGCGCAGGTGAAGGCCCGCGACCATATCCGCCTGCGGGTCTGGGAGCGCGGCGCCGGCTTGACGCAGGCCTGCGGCACCGGCGCCTGCGCCGCGCTCGTCGCCTGCGCCCGGCGCGGCCTGACGGATCGCAAGGCGCGGCTGGAGCTGGACGGCGGCGACCTCACCATCGAGTGGCGCGAGAGCGACGGCCACGTGATCATGACCGGCCCCGCCAGCGTCGACTT
>JBGTSL010000082.1:0-7141 GCA_041940325.1 Brevundimonas sp. | reverse complement strand
GCCCTTGATGGTGTGCGCCCCGCGATGCTTGCGGACCTGGGGCGCGCGGTGGTCGCGGCGGATCATCAGTTCGGCGAACGACTTGTCGTCGCGCAGCACCACGTTGAAGCGCGGCTTGAGCTTTTTGATGAAGTTGGATTCGAGCAGCAGGGCCTCGGTCTCCGAGGCCGTGACGACCAGCTCCATCGAGCGGGTCAGCGACACCATCAGGCCGATGCGCTGGGTGTGAAACCGGCCCTGCGCGTACTGCAGGATGCGCTTCTTCAGCGACCGCGCCTTGCCGACGTAGAGGCAGGCCCCGTCCTCGCCGTACATGCGGTAGACGCCGGGCTTGTCGGGCGCGCGCCGGGCTTCGTCGCGGATCAGGTCCGCGGCGACCAGCGAGGGCGGCGTCCCGGCGTCGGCGTGAATCGGCTCCTCGGTCATCCCGACCGATATAGGCCTAGAACTTCCGGACCATAAGGACGCCGGCGATCACGAGGCCGATGCCGGCGACGCGGCCGAGGCTGATCGGCTGCTTCGGCATGCCCATGGCTCCGAAATGGTCGAGGACGAGGCTGAGCAGCAGCTGGCCGGCGACCATCAGGATGATGGTGGTGGCGACGCCGAGCCGGGGCACGCCCCAGGCCGCCGCCACCACGAAGATCGCCCCGTACAACCCGCCGATCCAAGCGTACCATGGCAGGGCCCGCGCCGCGGCGAGATCAGGCCGCGTCTGCAGCACCACGGCCAGAACCCCCAGCGCCGCCGTGCCGACGGCGAACGAGACGAAGGCGGCGTTCACCGGCGAGCCGACGGCGCCCATCATCTTCGCATTGGTCGGCGCCTGCAGGGCTGTGGCTGCGCCGCCGAAAATGACGGCGAGCATGGCGAGGAGGGAGGGGTTCATCCGGATTCGCTACCAGCTTGTCGCGCATTCCGCACCGCCGAAAATCTCCGCCAGCCGCTCCCGCGTCGCTCGGTGCGTGTCCTCCGGCAGGGCGCGCGGTTCGAACCAGCCGATCTCCGCGATCTCGCCCCGGCTGGTGCGGTCGGTCAGGGTGAAGCGGTCGATGCGGTAGACGAGGACGTGGTCGCCGCGGAAGAAGCGTTCGTTTGAGTGGATGCTGACGAGGGTCGGGCGGCCCTCAATGATGACGCCGGCCTCCTCGCGCATCTCGCGGGTCAGGGCGTCCTCGCAGAATTGGCCGCGCTCGACGCCGCCGCCGGGCAGCCACCAGCCGTGCAGATAAGTGTGCTTGACCAGCAGGACGCGTCCTTCGTTGTCCACCGCCACGCCGCGCACGCCAAGCGTCATCCCCCGGCTCATCCGCGACCAGGCGAAGAACAGCGGACGGGTGAAGGGCTCGATGCGCGTGCGCCAGGTCGTCATGGCGGAACGATAGGGCCTGACGGCTGCTTGAACAGCCGGGCCGCGCGCTTTATTGCGGGCGCCGACACAGGAGCATCGCATGCTGGCCCTCTACATCATCCTCGGCTTCGTGGCCGTCCTCGCCGCGATCAACTTCATCGAGTTCGGCCGGGTTGACTGAGCCGTCGGCCCGGGCCGTCAGCGCTCGGGGGGCCGCCCTCGTCACCGGCGGGGCGAAACGGATCGGGCGCGCCATCTGCCTCGAGCTGGCCGCCGCCGGATTCGACGTCGCCGTTCACCATCACACTTCGGACGACGAGGCGGCCGCGCTGGTCCGCGAGATCGAGGGCCGGGGGCGCCGCGCCGTCGCCCTGTCGGCGGACCTTAAGGACGTCGTCGCGACCCACGAACTGATCGGTCGGGCCGCCGAAGCCCTGGGGCCGGTGTCGGTGCTGGTCAATAACGCTTCGGTGTTCGCCGACGACCGGCTGGACACCATCACCGGCGACAGCTGGAGCGCGCATCTCGACACCAACCTGCGGGCGCCGGTGCTGCTGTCCCAGACGTTCGCCCGTCAGGCGCCGGAGGGATCGGCCATCGTCAACATCCTCGACCAGAGGGTGCTGAAGCCGGACCCGCGCTTCTTCTCATACGGCCTGTCGAAAGCCGCCCTGTGGCACGCGACCCGGACCATGGCCCAAGCGCTGGCGCCGCGCATCCGGGTCAATGGCGTCGGGCCGGGCCCGACCCTGCCCTCGATCCACCAGACGGCGGAGGATTTCGCCGCAGAGGCCGCGGCGACGCCCCTGGCCCGCCCCGGCAGTCCGCAGGCCGTGGCCGCCGCGGTGCGATGGCTGGTGGACGCGGAGCTGGTGACCGGTCAGATGATCGCCGTCGACGGGGGCCAGCACCTGGCCTGGAAGACCCCGGACATCGTGGAGTAGCCCGTGGCCGCCTCATCCCCCCTGCCCTTCCCGGGCGCCGACGCCGCGCCGGGCATCCGCCGCGAGGGCCTGACCGTGTTCGTGCGCGGTCTGGAGGTCGCCGCCGGCATCGGCGTGCACGATCACGAACTGGGCCGGCTGCAGCGGCTGGTCATGGACGTGACGCTGGAGCTGACGCCAGCGGCGATCGAGCGGCTGGCCGACACGATCAACTACGAGACGGTGGCCGAGGCGGCGCGGGTCATCGTCGCCGAGGGTCATGTCGGCCTGGTCGAGACGTTCGCCGAACGGCTGGCCCTCGCCATGCTGGCCGACGCCCGGGTGCGGCGCTGCACGGTGCGGATCGAAAAGCCGGGCGCGCTGGAGGGCGCCGCCGCCCCCGGCTGCGAGGTGACGCTGGCGCGCTGAACCGGTTGCGCCCCCGGCGGCGGACCGTCATTCTGATACGAGGACTCGAAAGACCCCCATGGCCGAACCCGGCGACCCGACCGCGCCCGACGATCACGATGACCTGATCGGCTTCGCCTCGCCGGCGTCGCTGCAGGGCCGCGCCCGGGCGCCCGAGCCTGAGCCGGAGATGCGGGCCGGGGCGGAGCCTGAACTCCGGGCGGAGACCGGACCAGATGCCGCCGCTGAACCCGACCTGTTCACCTCTTCGGTCGCCGGATCGAGTCCGGTCGAGCCGGAACCCGACCCCGAACCGGCGTCGGCGCCGGCGGCCGAAGCGCCCCCTATCGCTCCGGCGCCGGTCGCGGCCGCCTCCATCTTCGAACCCTCGCCCGAGTTCTCCAGCCGCCGCCAAAGGCGCGAGCCTCCGGCCATTCCAGGAGGCGGCATGGGCCTGTACGCCGTCTACGCGCTGATCCTCTTCGCCGTCCCGACCCTGGGCGTTTCGGCGATTATCGGCCTGCTGGCCGTCACCGGCCGCCCCGGGCCGGAGGAGCCGCTGGCGCAGTCGCATTTCATCTATCAGCAGCGCACCCTGTGGACCGCCGCCGTGGCGGTGGTGATCGGACTGATCTTCTTCCTCGTGCCGTTCGGACTGGGACCCGCCATCATGTTCATCGCCGCGCTGTGGCTGGTCGCCCGGGGCGCCGCCGGGGTGTGGGCGTTGAAGGCGGGACGGCCGATCACCGATCCCCGCGGCTGGTGGATCTGAAGGAGCTTGCCATGACTTCCACCCCTCCCCGCGACGAACCGGTTTTCCGCTCCGGCGGTCAGGACGACGGCAAGGTGGCGGCCGTGCTGGCATGGGGCCTGTACATCCTGTCGATCCCCAGCGCCAACGTGCTGGTGCTGGTCGGACTGGTGGTCGCCTATGCCGGTCGGGGCTCCGCCAAGGGCCTGCCGCTCGAACACCTGAACGCCCAGATCCGCCTGTTCTGGTCGGTGTTCTGGTGGACCATCGCCTGCTGGGCGGCCATCGCCGTCAGTGCGCTGGCCAGCGTGATCCTGATCGGCATCCCCTTCCTGTTCTTCTTCCTGCTGGTGTGGTTCCTGATCAGCGTCTGGTTCACCGTGAAGAGCATCTTCGGGTTGATCAACCTGCTGGGCGACCGCGCGCCCTGAGGCGCGGAGGCGACAGCCTCAGCGAAAGCGCCGGGACCGGCGTACGGCGCGGAACGGATCGCTCCCGCTGGAGTTGGCCGGAATGTCGGCCCGCCGACATAGCGTCAGGAGTGCATATGACCGATCTACGCGACGTTGTCGCCCGCCAGCGGTTCGAGCAGGGTTTCACCGACGGCGCCGGCCAGACCCGCACGGTGTTCGCTGACTACGCCGTTCAGGGAAACACCCGCATCATCCTGCACGTCGAGGCCGACCCGGCCCTGAGGGGCACGGGTGCGGCGGGGAGCTTCATGCAGGCGCTGGCGGAACATGCCCGGGCGGAGGGGCTGAAACTGGCGCCACGCTGCAGCTACGCCGTGGTCTGGCTGAAGCGGCACGGCGAATATGAAGATATCGCCGCCTGAGCGACGGGACGGCGGTGACGTCAGCCGCCGCCGTAACCGCCGATGATCGGCAGGATTTCGCCGGTGATGTAGCTGGAGCACTGGGGCGAGGCGAGGAAGACAAAGGCGGGGGCGATCTCCTCGGGCTGGGCCGGACGTTTCATCACCGTCTGCGAGCCGAACTTCGCCACCTTTTCCGCCGGCTGGTCGGCCGGGTTGAGGGGCGTCCAGACGGGTCCGGGCGCGACGACGTTGACGCGGATGCCTTTCGGCGCGAGGTGGGTCCCCAGCGAGCGGGCGAAGGCGTGAATGCCGCCCTTGGTCATCGAATAGTCGAGCAGGTTGTCGTTGCCCATGATGCCCGTAACCGAGCCTGTCATGACGATGGCGCCGCCGGGCTTCAGGTGCGGGACGGCCGCCTTCACGAGATTGAAATAGCCGTAGAGGTTGGTCTTCAGCGTCCGGTCGAAATGTTCGAGGGTCAGGTCCTCCAGAGCCTCGACATGCTCCTGGAAGGCCGCATTGGGCACCACCACGTCGAGCCGGCCGAAGGCGTCCAGCGTCGCCTTGACGGCGGTCTCGCTGAAGGCCGGATCGGCGGCGTCCCCCTTGAGCACGATGGCGCGGCGGCCCTCGGCCTCGACGGCGGCCTTCGTGTCTTCGGCGTCGCCGTCCTCGTCGAGATGGCAGATGGCGACGTCGCATCCCTCGCGGGCGAACAACACGGCCACGGCGCGCCCGATGCCGGAATCTGCGCCGGTGATCAGGGCAGCCATGCCGTCCAGCTTGCCTGAGCCCCTCCAGAAGGGCGCATCGTACATCGGAGCCGGGTCGAGCGCCGCCTCGAAGCCCGGTTTGGGCTGGTGCTGCTCTGGGAAGGGTGGTTCAGGATATCTGCGGGCGCCGGCCTGCACCGCACCCGCCTTCTTCGACTTGCCGGCTTCAGAAGCCCTGGCGTCGATGCCGGCCTGAATCTTCCGCTCATGATCGGCGATGGTCTCGGCGCGGCGTTCGAAGCGGTCGTCCATGATCGGCTCCTGTCTCGGGGGGATGATCGGAAAGTCGATGGAGCGGCGAGGTGTTCCCGCGCATTGTAGCGGCACGGTTCAAGGAGGCGGCGATGCCGGAGGTCGATCTGGAGGCGTTGGGCGCGGCGGCGGGGCCGATGCAGGCGTGGGTCGTGCCCGCCTTGCTGGGCCTGGGCCTTGCGTCGGCGACCGGGCTGCGCACCTTCCTGCCGCTGCTGATGCTGGCGCTGGCGGCGCGGTTCGAGGTGTTCGATGTCCGGCTGATCGAACAGATGGACTG
Organism: Brevundimonas sp.; assembly: GCA_041940325.1. Taxonomy (GTDB): domain Bacteria; phylum Pseudomonadota; class Alphaproteobacteria; order Caulobacterales; family Caulobacteraceae; genus Brevundimonas. The sequence goes on along the minus strand of JBGTSL010000082.1, from coordinate 1,586 downwards.
GCTGGTGTCCTGGCCGGCCATCGCGGCGCTGGGGGTGGCGACAACGGCGGAGTTCCTCGGAGACAAGGTTCCGGCGATCGACCACGGTCTGAACGCCGTCGGCTATGTCACCCGGCCGCTGGCCGGCGCCGTCGCGGCGGGCAGCGTGTTCTGGGCCGTGGACCCGGCCATGGCCGCGGTGGCGGGCCTGATCGTCGGCGCGCCGGCGGCGCTGGCGTTCAACGCGGCGCAGACCGGCGTTCGCGTCGGTTCCACGGCGACCACGGGCGGGTTGGGCAACCCTGTGGTCTCTCTGATCGAGGATGTGCTGGCGTTCCTGACGGTGATCGTCGCCTTCCTGGCTCCGATCATAGTTCCGCTGGCCCTGCTGGTTTTGGCGGTGGTCGTGTTCCGGCTGGCCCGCCGCATCCGCGAACGACGCGCGGCGCGACCCGCCTAGAGGCTGCGGCCGACGATGGCTTTCAGCGTTTCGGCCCGGGCCGGCAGATCGGCCGACAGCCGCCCCGCCAGTTCCCGCGCCCCGACCGGATAAGCGTCGCCGCCGTCGGCGATCTCCTTCGCCATCCGGGACGCTTCCAGCAGCACGCGTTCCAGCGCCTCGACCTGTTCCACGGCCAGGGCGCGAGCCTCCATCTGCAACCGTTTGACGCGTTCGGAGGTGGTCTCCGGCTTGCGCATCAGGTCGTAAATCTCTGCGTCGCCGGGGACGAGACGCAGGTCAGGCTTGGCTGTCGGACTCTTGGGCATGGTTCACTCCTGCCAAGCCGAATGCGAAGCCGCGCCGCTCTGTTCCCCGACGGGAAGGTAAACGCACGACAACCGGCGCCGGTGTGTTTCCGTTGCATCACGAGGACGCCGCAGGGGAACCGTCGCGCGGCTCAGGCCGCCTCGGTGCGCGGCTCCCGGCGAGCCTCGGCTTCGCGCACGGCGTCGACGGCGCGGTCAACGACCTCGAGGCCCGCGCCCGGCAGGGTCGCTTCGACGGTGAGGATGCGGCGGAAGGTCCGCGCCCCGGGGCGGCCGTGCATCAGCCCGAGCATGTGCCGGGTCATGGCCGGCAGGCGCACACCTTCCGCCAGGCGGGCGGCCATGTAGGGCCTGTAGCGGTCGATAGCCGCGAAGGCGTCGACATCTGAGGCGCCCACGCCGAACAGCCGGCGGTCCGCCTGACCGAGGATGGCGGGCTCGTGGTAGGCGGCCCGGCCCAGCATCACCCCGTCCAGTTGCACGCCGTCGGCGGCGTCCAGATGAGCCTCGGCCTCGTCCAGCGAGCCGATCCCGCCATTGATGCTGATCGACAGATGCGACCGCTCGCGTTTCAGCCTGCGCACCAGGCCGTAGTCGAGGGGCGGCACGTCGCGGTTCTCCTTCGGCGACAGGCCCTGCAGCCAGGCCTTGCGGGCGTGGACGATGAAGACCTCGATCCCCACCGCGGCGCAGGCGTCGACGGTTTCGAACAGGGAGACTTCAGGATTCTGATCATCGACGCCGATACGGCATTTGACGGTGGCGGGGATCGGGACGGCGGCCTTGATGGCGGCCATGCAGTCGGCGACGAGGGCCGGCTCGCGCATCAGGCAGGCGCC
>JBGTSL010000081.1:0-7149 GCA_041940325.1 Brevundimonas sp. | reverse complement strand
CGCGGTGCGGCTGGCGACCAATGTGCGGGCCATCGACCTACCGTGCCGGCTGGGCGGCGAGGAGTTCGTGGTGGTCATGCCGGGGGCCTCGCTGGAGGCGGCCGCGCGGGTGGCCGACCGCATCCGCCGCGACATTGAGACCCAGCCCTTTCCGATCATGGGCGGAGCCGAGGGGCTGACCGTCACCGTCTCGATCGGCGTGGCGGCGAGCGTCCCGGGCGATACGCCCGAGGGGCTGCTGAAGCGGGCCGACGAAGGCGTGTACGAGGCCAAGGCGCACGGCCGGAACCAGGTGATCGCGCGGGCGGCGTGAGAGCACTCCCTCTCCCGGCGGGAGAGGGCTTGAGCCTCCGGGAGCGTAGCGAGCGGCAAGGCGAAAGGGTGAGGGGCTGCCCTGTAGAGGTTGCAGTCGCTGGAGAGGCGTTTCGGCGCGCAGTATCCTCCGCCCATGGCGAACCGCCGTATGATCCGCGCCCGCGAGCTCCGCCAGTCAGCCGGACTGGCTGCGACCCGGGTCTGGGAACAGGTCCGTGGAGGAGCGATCGACGGCCACAAGTTCCGGCGGGAGCACCCCGTCGGGCCCTATTATGCCGACTTCGCCTGTAGACGGCTGCGGCTGGTGATCGAGATCGATGGCGGCGTGCACGGACTGGAGCGCGTCCGCGACAGGGACGAGCGACGGCAGGCGGAGATCGAGGCGCTCGGCTGGACGGTGCTGCGGTTCACCAATGACGAGGCGCTGCTGGAGCCCGACAGGTTGGCGGAGGCGGTGAGGCGGCATGCGGCCAGAATTGGCGTCGAAGGGTAGCCCCTCACCCTTTCGCGCGACCGATCGCTTCGCTCCCGGGCGCTCAAGCCCTCTCCCTCCGGGAGAGGGAGCGCGGGATCCAAACGAAAAACGCCCGGTCATCGCTGACCGGGCGTGTCGAAATCCAGCAGGGCTGAACCCTACTTGATCTTGCCTTCCTTGAACTCGACGTGCTTGCGCACGACGGGGTCGTACTTCTTGACGACCATCTTCTCGGTCATGGTGCGGGCGTTCTTCTTGGTGACGTAGAAGAAGCCGGTGTCGGCGGTCGAGTTCAGGCGGATCTTGATGGAAGCCGGCTTGGCCATCGGACAATTACCTTTGCGGACGGCGAAAGCCGCTGAAATGAGAGGCGCGGAACATACTCAGGCGCGTCCGGAAGTCAACCGGCGCGGAGAGGCGTTGAGCGGGGCCGTGTAGCGGGGCAAGGTGGCGGCATGAAGACGCTCGCGATCGCCGCCGCCGCGGCCCTGTCCGCCCTGCTCGCCGCCTGCGCCACGGCGCCGGAGCCGGCCCATCCGCAGGACGCCTTCATGGCGCGGCTGAACGCCCTGTGCGGGCAGCGGTTCGAGGGGCGGGTGACGACTGAGGACCCGGCCGACGCCGACTTCCGGGCCAGCCAACTGGTCATGCACGTGCGGGACTGTTCGGCGAAGGAGGTGGGCATCCCCTTCGCAGTGGGCCAGGACCGGTCGCGGCGCTGGATCGTGACGCGGACGGCGGACGGCCTGCGGCTGAAGCACGACCACCGCGACGAACAGGGCGTGATCCACGGCTATCACATGTACGGCGGCGACACGGCGGGCGCGGGGACGGCCTCGCGGCAGGAATTCCCGGTCGACCAGGACTCGATCGAGCAGTTCATCGCCGGCGGGGCGCAGGTGTCGACGACCAACGTCTGGGCCATGGAGGTCCATCCGGGGCGGATGTTCGCCTATGAGCTGCGGCGTCCCGGCGGGCGGTTCCTGCGGGTCGAGTTCGACCTGACCCGGCCGGTCGCGGAGTAGTCAGGAGAAGGCGCGGAGGCGCTCCAGCAGGGGCTGGAGGCCGGGGATCAGGGGCTCGATCTCGGCGGCGTTCTTCTTCCACTTGCCGGCCTCGGGCGGGGTCAGGGTGTGGCGCGAGGGGGGCAGGTCGCCGCCGGTGCGTTCGGCCAGGGCGGCATCGAACTCCAGATCCGCGAAGCCGCAGACGCCGCGGATGACGGCGGCGGGGTCGGCGAGGAAGTCGGAATAGCGGACCACGTGGCGGCGGTCGGCGGGCAGCTGCTCGAGATCGTCCATGATGGTCTGGTTGGTCGTGGCCCATTGATAGGCCGCGATCTCGGGCAGGGGCTTGCCCTTGAGGCTCTGCCAGCCGGGCGGCAGCAGCAGGGACCACGGGCCGTCCCAGCCGGGCAGCTGGGGATAGGTGACCCAGCCGCCGGCGCGCCAGGCGTCGATGATCGAGGAGATGTTCTCCTCCGGCTCGCGCCACAGGAAGACGAAGCGGGCGTCGGGGAAGAGGGCCTTGAAGAAGGGGATGCGCAGGGCGTTCTTGGGCGTCTTCTCGAGCAGACGGACGGTGTCGGCGTCGGCGGGGGCGCCGGCGGCGTCGACCAGCTTTTCGGCGAGGCGCGACTTCATGGCCAGGGCGATCTCGGGGGTCAGGCGGTCGGCGGTGAGGCGGTTGGAGTCGACGCCGGGGGCGCCGGGCAGGAACATGCGGAAGCCCTCGACCAGCCAGTGGGCCTCGCCGCCGGGATTGTGCAGCTGGGGCGTGACCGCGAGGGTCTCGAACAGGGCGGTGCTGCCGGAGCGGGGCGCGGCGACGATGATCACCGGCCGGTCGTAGTCGGGCGTGCGCACGACGGCCCGGGCCGGGGGCGCGGCGGCCGCGGCGCCCGGGGCCGGGGCGCCCATGCCGCCGACATCCGGATTGACCGCATAGGTGCCAATGCGCTGGCCGACGACGCGGAGGACGGGCATCTGGTTCGAGCGCACGCGCAGGTCGTCGCCGAGGGCGTTGACCTGCTGAAGCAGCATCTCGAGCCGCTTGCGGTAGTGGGGCACGCCACGGTCGCTGTCGGCGAACAGGGACCAGAGCTGGCGCCAGTCCTGACGGAAGCCGTAGATGATCCGCTCATAGGCCGCGAACTGGGCGCGGCCGGCGTCGCCCGCCTTGAGGGAGACGGTCTCCTCGACGAGGTCGCGCAGGAGGTCGTCGACCTCCGAGGGAGGCATGACCCGGTAGATGTTGTGCTGCTCGGTGGCGATGCCGACACGGGCCCCGGGCTGGTAAGGGATGGTCTGCGGCTCGATCGTCTGGGTCGCGGCGGCGTGGGCCATGTCCCAGAAGCGGCTGTTGCCGGTGGTGTCGGCGACGAGATGGATGCGCTCGATGTCGGAGCCGTTCTCGACCTTGTGGGTGCGCCAGTTGTCGAAGATCCAGGACTCGCCCTGGCCCATGTGCACGACCTGGTCGCCGCAGAAGAATTTGACGTCGGGCGTGGTCACGATCGGGACGTGCATCCGGACCCGGTGGAACCAGTGGTAGTTGATGTCGGTGTGCAGGGGCACCTGGGCGCCGGGCCCGAGCCGCATCAGCCGCGATCGGCTCCAGACCACGCCGAAATGGGCCAGCACCTGCTGCAGATAGGGCGAGGCCTTCAGGTGGGGCGTCATGGCCATGGCCCCGGCGACGTCGTCGTTCTCGCCGCCGCCGACGGTGATCAGGCGCAGGGCGCTGTTGCCGTCGAGATTGTTGGGGTGGCGCACCCAGGCCTCGGGCGGGAAGGCCGCCACCTCTTCCTGCAGCCGCGCGGCGTCGAAGCGGAACGGCAGCTTGATGAACGGGGCCTCGAGTTTCATGTCGTCGGCATACCGGGGGGCGGGGTCGCGGTCAAAGGCGGCGCGGCCGCAGGGTCAGCCGCCGTCCCGCAAGGCCTTGAGCAGGACCTGGGCCTCGTCCCAGCGCCGGAAGACGTCGGCGGCGTCCCCGGTCACGCAGCCGGCGTCCCATCGGAGCTGCTGGTCCTCGTGTCTCTGCTGCGACCAGGTCACATGGCCGTAGGGGCCGTCGGTTATGACCCGCTGGCACTCGAAGCGGACGCCCTCATAGGGCCGGAACAGCTCGCGCAGGCGGTCGAAATCGGCCTCGGATACGGCGAAGTCGGCGGTCTTGCCGTCGGCCTGCGACCATCGGCCCTCGCCGCCGCGCGGGATGGACCATTCCTGGGTGGTCCGGCCCCAGTAGAGGGAGGTCAGGGTGATTCGGTCGGGGGCGGGCAGGACCGGCAGGGGCGGAAGGACGCCGCGCGTCTCGGCCATCTCCTCGACGGCGTAATAGGCGCGGCTGATGCCCCGTTCGGCCTCGCGGTGGCCCTCGGCGTAGCAGATCGACTCGTGAGGACGGCGGGTCTCGACGCCGTCATCGCGCCAGACCAGATAGCCGTTGTGCTCCCACTGTTCGTCCCGTCCGCAGATCAGGCCGGTCTCGCGATAGGGCTCCAGCAGGTCGCGGATGCGGACGTAGTCGGCGTGGGTGGCGTCGAAGGTGTAGTCCTCCCGCTCGCTGGTCCGGAAACGACCCTCCCCGCCGTCCTCGACGGAGAAGAACATCGTCCCGGGGTGGTAGACGACCTCGACCTTGTCCGGCGGGCCGGCCGGGACGGACGCGCCGGGCGCCCCCGACTGGGTGGCGCAACCGGCCAGCAGGGCCGCCGCCGCGATCAGCACAGTGCGCATGGGTCGCTCCTCCTGTTCCCCGCCGGCAGTAGAGCGCAGACCCGGCTCCCTGCACAACCCGAGGTCGCCTCGGTGTCAGGGTTTGTCAGTCCTGATGCTCGATGACGTGCCGGCCGCGCACCATGCGGACGAAGGGCAGGGGACGGTCGGGATGCGAAAGCCGCTCGGCCATCTCGCCGAGGACGAAGCGGGTGATGGCGGGCAGGTCGACCGCCCGCGCCTCCGCCAGCGGCAGCCAGGCGATCTCGTCCAGTTCGCCGGAACCGGCGGTGGGCTCCGGATGCAGCAGGGCCGAGGCGTCGGCCATGAAGAAGCGGGCGTCGAAGCGGCGGCTGCGGCCCGGCGGGGTGATGGCGCGGGCGATGTAACGCAGGGCGGCGAGGTCGGGGAGGGCGCCGACCGCGCGAAACTCCCGCCACGGCCCGGCGACCGAGGCCGGCGGGGCGGGTTCGGCGAGCAGCAGGCCGGTCTCCTCGAAAGTCTCTCGCACGGCGGCCAGGGCGAGGGCGCGGGCGCGGCGCGGCGCGACCTCGCGGTTCAGGCGAAGGGCGTCGGCCTCGGCGAGGTCGGTGGCGAAGGCGGCGGAGGGGTCGGACCGCTCCACCCGGCCGCCGGGAAAGACCCATTTGGAGGCCATGAACACGTGGCCGGGCGCGCGCCGGCCCATCAATACCTCGGGCATGCCTTTGCGGACGCGGGTCAGGATCAGGGTGGCGGCGTCCTTCGGACGCTGACGGCCGCCGGTGCGCGGGGCGTCGGCCAGGTCCCGGGCGGCGTCGAAGGGGTCAGTCGAAGCGGTCACCCTGGACGATTAGCACGTTCAAATCCCGGGTCGGGGTGTAGTTGGAGTAACGGACCTCGAATTGGGTGGGACTGATCCGGCGCACGCCCTCGGCGCAGAAGCTGACGACATTGTTCTCGGACCCCTTGTCGACCACGAGGCGGAAATCGCCGATGGGGCCGGACCAGTTCGCCCCGGTGACGAGGGTGTAGTCGAGCCAGGAATCCCGCATCTGGAAGCCCTCGGCCTGTTTGCGGGCCACCGCGGCCCGCACCGGCTCGTCGACGCAATACCGTCCATCATATTCGGGCCATTGGTCGCCCGGCCCGCCGACGCCGGTGGCGGTCGTGCCGCCGACGACAGGGATGTAGAGGTGTTCGATCCTCACTTCTTCGCCGGGGTAGAAGACCTGGGTCCAGTAGTGGGTGGTCTTGAGGGTCCACAGGCCGAAGCTCGACCGGCTGCCGTCGTCGTGGACGTTGCTCTCCAGCAGGCCGTCGGCCACCAGTTCGGCGATCTGGGCTTCGGAAAGCTCGGCGACCGGGCCTTCGAGGGCGTCGTAGTAGGGGATCAGCGGCAAGCCGAGGCGCTGCAACCGTCGGGTGACGTCGACGCCGTCCAGGATCGCCTTCTGTTCCACCTGGGTGGCCACGGAGTAGCCGTCGACCCGGGTGATGAACGGCAGCGTCCGCATCGGATCGGGCACCGGGCCGCGGACGCTGCCTATCCAGTCGGGCTCGATGTCCGGCATCGGGAAGGCCACGATCGTCTCGATCGGTTCGTCGGTGTGGTTCAGGAAGCGGTAGGCGACCCGAACCTCATCCATCGACAGAAACAGATCCTCGGACAGCATGGTGACGCCGTCAGTCGTCTCGAACACCAGACCGCCCGCGCCCATGGAGGCGACGGTGTCGTTGGCCGGAGCTGGGGCAGCCGCCAGCAGGGCGGCGGCGGTCATGGCGGCCGCGAGGGTCGAGGTCAGTCGTGTCATGGCGTCCTCCCGTTCGGCGACCAAGGCTAGCCGAAAGGGGTGGGAAGGCGAAATCCGTCAATTGTGACAGGCCGCCTCAGCGCCGCTTGCCCTTGCGCACGCCCTTCAGGCCGCCGGACGGCTTGCCGCCCTTTGGCTTCGGACCGCCGGGCCGTCCGCCGCGTTTGGGAAAGCCGTCGCCGCCGCGGCCGCGGGTGCGGACGCCGAGGCGCGGGGCGGGCGCGTTGGGGTCGCACGGGGCCGGCTCCGACAGCATTTCGAAGACCAGGCCGCCGGTGACGGGGGTCGCCTCCATCAGCCGGACCTCGACGGTGCGGCCCAGGGTCCAGCGCCGGCCGCTGCGCTCGCCGACGAGGGCGTGGATGCGGTCGTCGTGGTGGAAATACTCGCCGCCGAGAGAGGAGACGGGCACGAGGCCGTCGGCGCCGGTCTCGTCCAGCCGAATGAACAGGCCAAAGCGGGTGACGCCGGTGATGCGGCCGGTGAAGGTCGCGCCGACGCGCTCGGCGAGGAAGGCGGCCATGTAGCGGTCCATGGCGGCGCGCTCGGCGGCCATCGAGCGGCGTTCGGTCATGGTCACCTGTTCGGCGATGGCGGGCAGTTCGGCGATCTCGCGGTCGGTCAGGCCATCCTTGCCGAGGCCGAGGGCGCGGATCAGGCCGCGGTGGACGATGAGGTCGGGATAGCGGCGGATGGGCGAGGTGAAGTGGCAGTACTCGTTCGTTGCGAGCGCGAAGTGGCCGAGCGGCTCTTCGCTGTAGCGAGCCTGCTTGAAGGACCGAAGGATGCGATAGCTGAGGACACGCTCTTCGGGCTTGCCCTGTAGCTTTGCAATGAGCTTCTG
>JBGTSL010000080.1:0-7207 GCA_041940325.1 Brevundimonas sp. | reverse complement strand
GCCACCGAGATGGGGGTCAATATCCGCGTCACGGCTGGCCCGGCGATCGAACGCCAGGGCGATTTGGCGGCGATCCTGACTAACCTGAATGAGGGCGATGTGCTCTTCATTGATGAGATCCACCGCCTGGGCAAAGCGATTGAAGAAGTGCTTTACCCGGCGATGGAGGATTTCGCGCTGGATATCGTGATCGGCAAAGGCCCGGCTGCACGGGCGATCCGCCTCAATCTGCCGCGCTTCACCGTGGTAGGCGCCACCACGCGCCTGGCACTGATGGCCGCCCCGGTGCTCGCCGGAATGATGTTGGTGTAGGCGTTGCGCCCAGCTCGGAGGTCCTTCTTCGACGGGCCGTCCTGCGTCGGCTGGGTCGCGGTGGCCGCGTGCACGGTGGTCATCAACCCCTCGGCGAGGCCGAACGTGTCATTGATGACCTTGGCCACCGGAGCCAGGCAATTGGTGGTGCACGACGCGTTGGAGAGGATCGTATGGGCCTTGGGATCGTACCCGTCATGATTGACCTTGTACGCGAACGTGGGGACCTGGTCGGGCGTCTTGGTGGGCGCCGACAGCAGCACCCGCTTGGCGCCCGCCTTCAGGTGGGCCGAGGCCTTGTCCTTCGAGGTGAACAGGCCGGTGCATTCGAAGGCGATGTCGACGTTCAGCTCCTTGTGCGGCAGCTCTTCCGGATTGCGGATCGCCGTCACCTTGATCTTGCCGAGGCCGACGTCGATCCAGTCCTCGCCGCTCTCGACCGTGCCGGGGAAACGGCCGTGCACCGAGTCATACTTCAGCAGATGGGCGTTGGTGGCCACCGGCCCCAGGTCGTTGATCGCCACCACCTCGATGTCGCGACGGCCGTGCTCGACGATCGAGCGCAGGACGAGGCGGCCGATACGGCCGAAACCATTGATGGCGACGCGGACGGTCATGGGGCGGGGCTCCTGAAGCTGAGATGTGTGGTTGGCGCTTCAATGGAACCGGCGGCGCGGGGATTCAACCCCGCGCCTGTAACAAGCCGTGATGAACTGTAACGCTCAAGCTCGTGAGGGCAGATCAAGTCGTGCGGTGAGTCCGCCCCCTTCCCGCGGGATCAGCGTCACGTCGCCGCCGTGCGCCCGCGCCGCCTGCCGAGCCACCGTCAGACCGAGGCCGGCGCCGCCCGTCTCGCGGTTGCGGGACCGCTCGCCGCGATGGAAAGGCTCGAACACCGCCTCGAGTTCGCCCGCTGCGAGCCCCGGCCCTTCGTCCGCCACCTCGACCACGGCCCGGTCATCGAGCGCGAAAGCCCTGACGTGCGCCCCGCCGCCATATTTGACGGCGTTGGAGATGAGGTTTGCCAAGGCCCGCCTCAGGGCCGCCGGATCGCCTTCGACTGGCAAGGTCCCGACGGGGGCGAACGTCACATCCGCGCCCGTTTCCGCGAAGCCGGCCGCGCAGTCGGCGACCAGGGCGGCGAGATCCAGCGGCTCCCGGCGTTCGGCCGTGCGTTCGCCCCGCACGAAGGCCATGGCCTGGGCGATCAGGGCGTCCATCTCCTCGATGTCAGCCGCCATCCGGTCGCGAACCGCCTCGGGCGCCTGCTCGGCCCGGAAGCGCAGCCGGGTCAGCGGCGTCCGCAGGTCGTGGGCTATGGCCGCGATGGTCTGGGTCCGCTGCCGCATATGGTCGCGCAGCGAGGCCTGCATGTCGTTGAAAGCGTGGATCGCCGTGCGCACCTCGCTGGGGCCGGACGGGGCCAGCGGCTCGGCGTCCGGGTCGGCGCCCAGCCGTTCGGCGGCGGCGGCGAAGACGCGGATCGGCCGGGTCAGCCGCCGCGCCATCCACCACACCAGCGGGGCCAGCAGCAGCATGGAAATGCCCAAGGCGAGCAGCATTCTCGTCTGCCATGGCGACAGCAGGCCCCGCGGCGGCTCGACCGTGGCCCAGCGTCCGTCCGGCTGACGCACTGAAGCCGCGAACGGCGCGAAGGTCAGGCGATGCGCCAGCACGGTGAACTCCCGCGTCGTCGAGTTGACGACGATCGCCCCGTCATCGCCGCGCGGAGCCATGTGCCGCATGTGCAGCTGGGCGGTGACCTCGGCCTGTTCCCGGGTCAGCTCCACGGTTCGCCGCTCGGAAGGCTCCTCCGCCGGGGCCGTAGTCCGGTCCTTCGCGTCGGGCCGCACGAAGATGAAATTAGTCCGCGGCGGTCCGCCATGGGGCGGCGGGCTCGGCCGGCGCGCGCGGCCGCGGTCGACCGCCACCCGCACCATGCCCGGTTCGACGCCGAGCCGCTCGGCCAGACCGGCCGATATGGCCAGAGCCATCGGATCGACCCGGTCGATCCCGGCCGGCGAAACCGGCTGGTCGGTGATCCGCCGCCGCAGCGCCCGTCCGTCGGAGGTCTCGGCCGGCTCGCCCTTCAGCGCATTGGCCGCCGCCTCAATGCTGAAGCCCGAAGGGCGCGGCTCGGGCGCGAGCACCACCACGGCGAAGGCCACGGCCTGCGACAGGATGACGGCCAGGGCGGCGAGGGCCGCCACCTGAACCATGACCGGAAGAGAAGAGGGGCGCTTCACGTCCCGTTCCGTCCGGCGCCGTTCAGCCGCTCGACCTTGACGTCGAACATATAGCCCTCGCCGCGCAGGGTCTGGATCATCTCAAGGCCTGACCCGTCGTCCAGCTTCTTGCGCAAACGGCTGATCTGCACGTCCATCGCCCGGTCGAAGACATCGGTGTCCGCGCCCCGGGCGCGCTCCAGCAACTGGTCGCGGGTCATGATCCGGCCGGGACGTTCGGCGAAGGCGCGCAGCAGGGCGAACTCCCCGGCGGACAGGGCGACGGTTCGCCCGTCCGGGCGCGTCAGCTCGCGGCGCATCAGGTCCAGTCGCCATCCGGCGAAGGCGAGGCAGGGACCGTCCGCCTCGCCCGGCTCGCGCGGGCGCCGCAGCACCGCCCGCACCCGCGCCAGCAACTCCCGCGGATTGCACGGCTTGGCCAGATAGTCGTCCGCGCCGAGTTCCAGTCCGATGATCCGGTCCGTGTCCTCGCCCATGGCCGACAGCATGACGATCGGCGGCCCCTTGCCCGCGATGCGACGGCAGACTGACAGCCCGTCCTCCCCGGGCATCATCACGTCCAGCACGATAAGGTCGGGCGCCCGCGTCGCGAGGGCGCGATCCATCTCGGCTGCGGTCGCCGCGCCCTCGGCCGCATAGCCGTGCTGGGCCAGGTATTCCGTCAGCACTTCCCGGATGCCGGGGTCGTCGTCGACAACGAGGATGCGGGGGGCGGCTTCAACTGGCATGAGCGGCATTGTGGAGCGCCGCCTTCGCGGCGTCATTTCAGGATTGAAACAATTCGGTCCTGGCCTGCAACATGCTCGCAAGCCGGGCGTGGTCCAAAGGCGACGACGCCAACACGGAGCTCATCGCCCATGCTGACCCTGATCGCCCTTACCGCCCTCGCCCTGCAGGAGCCGCCGGCCCCGCCGGCGCCCCCGGAAATCCGCACCCGGATGATGGTCATGGGGCCGCATGGCCCGGACGGCCTCGACAAGGACGGCGATGGCCAGGTCTCACGCGAGGAATTCGCCGCGCCGATGAACGATCATTTCGGCCGCATGGACATGGACGGAGACGGCCGTCTGTCCGGCGAGGAGCTGTCGTCGGGCCACGGCATGGGCGAGGACCATGGCGTCATGGTCTGGCGCAGCGCCGACGGCGGTCCAGGCGAGCACCGGGTCGAGGTCCGGCGTTCCGGCGACGGTTCGACCGAAGAGCGGACCATGGTCTTCGTCGGCGGCCCCGGCGGCGAGCACGGCGAGCGGCACGTCGTCATCCGCGGACCCGGCGGCCACGGCGCGCCGCATATCATTCACGGCCCCGGCGATCACGGGCCGGACGGCGAGACCCGCTTCGAGATTCGCACCCTGGGCGGCGACGCCCACGGCCCTGGCGAGATGGACAAGGACGGCGATGGTCGGATCAGTGAGGCGGAGTTCACCGCTCCCCTGCGCGACGCCTTCGCCCGTATGGACGCCGACCGCTCGGGCTTCATCGAGGACGGCGAGCGCGGCGGCGACGGTCAGGTCCGGGTCTTCACCCATCGCATCGAGACGCGTGAGGAAGATTGACCGGGCCCGGCGTTTTCGTGATTTGAGGAACCGGGGTTCGTCGTCCTAACGTGGCGGCGATGAACCTCCGTCGCCTTCTCGTCCGACTGACCGGGTCAGCCGCGATCAGCCTTGCGCTGGTCGCGGCGCCGGCGTTGGCGGGCGACCCCGCCGCAACCCCCGGTCCGACCGCCGCCGCCGAGGCGCCCGCGCCGGCCGTCCCCTCCCGCGAGCGGGCGCGGATGAACCAGCGGGTCTTCGACAGGGTCTGGCACGAGGTGCGCGGCCAGTACTACGACCCGGGCCTCCACGGCGTCGACTGGAACGCGGCCCGCCGCACCTATCGGCCCCTCGCCCTCGCGGCCGCCGATGACCGGGCCCTTTATCGCGTGCTTGGCGACATGCTGGCCCTGCTCGACGACGAGCACGCCGGCGCCTCCGCCCCGGCGGTCGCCCGGCGCCTGGACTCCGCGCGCGGCCCGCGCCCCGTCATCGGCGTCACCCTGCGTCCCGATCCAGGCGCGCCCGGCGTCTATTTCATCGACCGGGTCCGCGAGGGATCCGCCGCCGAGGCGGCCGGAGTCGCCGTCGGCTGGCGGCTGGACACAACGGCGCCGGACGCCTGGTTCCCCGAACGGGACGTGGTCGAGGGGCGCGCCGTGACCCTGACCTTCGCTGATGCGGACGGCGGACGGCGCACCCTGACGGTGACGCCGCGGATCATGCCGCCGCGCCCGCCGTTCACAGCCGACCTGTCCCGTCCCGGCGTGGCGGTGCTGCGCATCGACGGCTTCGAAGCCGGCCTCGGCGACTGGATGGGCCGTCAGCTGGCCGCCCTGCCGTCGGACACCGACGTGATCCTCGACCTGCGCGGCAATCCCGGCGGTCGCCTGCTCGAGGCCGATGCGGTGCTGAGCTGCTTTCTCCCGCGCGATCTCGCCTGGGCTACCCGCACCACCCGGTCGGGCCGGGCCATCGTTCTGAAGACCGCCGGCGGCTGCGGCGACCTCGACGCGCCGGCCGCCAACGATGTCGCAGTGCTCGTCGACTCCAACAGTCGCAGCGCCGCCGAACTGACCCCCGCCGCCCTGCAGGAGGCCGGCCGCGCCGTCGTCGTCGGCGAACGGACCGCCGGCGCCGTGCTCATCTCTCAGGACACCCGCCTGCCTGACGGCGGCCGCCTCAGCCTCAGCCGCTCCAACTTCGTCACCGCCGGCGGGGTCCGGCTGGAGAAGCGGGGCGTCACGCCGGATCTGACGCCGCCCGCTGCCGAAGGCGAAGCGCCGGGCGAGGACTCCGCGCTGGACCTCGCCATCGCCGCCCTGGCCGGCGCCCGGCACGTCGAGGCTGCAACGGCTCCCGCGATCTAGCCGGCGACAGGGGTGACCCTGGACGCCGCCTCCCGCGCCCGCTCCCGCGCCTCCTCCACGGTCGCGCCCCGGGCCGTCGCCACGCCCATGCGCCGCCGCTCATAGCTCTCCGGCTTGCCGAACAGCCGCAGGTCCGCCGTCGGGACAGACAATGCCTCCGCCATGCCCTCGAAGGCGATGCCGGTCGCGTCCATGCCGCCATAGATCACCGCGCTGGCGCCGATATCTCGTTGGCTCACGTCTACCGGCAGGCCGAGGATGGCCCGCGCGTGCAGGGCGAACTCGCTCATGGTCTGGCTGGCCAGGGTGACCAGACCGGTGTCGTGCGGGCGGGGCGAGACCTCGGAGAACCAGACCTGGTCGCCCTTGACGAACAGCTCGACGCCGAAGACGCCGTAACCGCCCAGGGCCTCTGTGACCTTGGCGGCGATGTCCTGGGAGGCGGCCAGCGCAGCGGGCGTCATGGCCTGCGGCTGCCAGCTCTCGACATAGTCGCCCGCCACTTGCCGGTGCCCGATCGGCGCGCAGAAGTCGGTCCGCACCGCTCCGTCCTTCATCGATCGCACCGTCAGCAGGGTGATCTCGAAGTCGAAATTGATGCGGCCCTCGACAATGACCCGCGCCGTCTCGACCCGTCCGCCTGACTGGGCATAGGCCCAGGCGTTGCCGGCGTCCTCCAGGGCGTCGATCATCGACTGGCCCTTGCCCGAGGACGACATCACCGGCTTGACGAAGACGGGCAGGCCGATCCGGTGCGCCGCTTCGGCCAGTTCCGCCGCACTCCCGACGAAGGCGTACGGGCTGGTCGGCAGGCCCAGCTCCTCCGCCGCCAGCCGTCGGATGCCCTCACGGTTCATGGTCAGTTGGGCGGCCCGCGCCGTCGGAATGACCGTCGCCAGCCCCGCCGCCTCAATGTGGGCCAGCGCCTCGGTGGCGATCGCCTCGATCTCCGGCACGATGATGTGCGGCGCCTCGGCCATGATCAGACCGTTCAGCACCTGCGGGTCGGTCATCGGGATGACGTGGCTGCGGTGCGCCACCTGCATGGCCGGGGCGTTGGGGTAACGGTCGACCGCGATCACCTCGACGCCCAGCCGCTGCAGTTCGATCGCCACCTCCTTGCCCAGCTCGCCCGCCCCGAGAAGCATGACGCGGGTGGCGGTGTCCGACAGGGGCGTGCCGATGCGGGTCATCGGCTAGAGCCGCGCCTTCACCGCCGCGACCACCGCCTCGCTGGTGATCCCGAACTTCTCGTACAGAACCTCGGCAGGGGCGCTGGCCCCGAAGCCGGTCATGCCGACGAAGCCGCCGTCCTCGCCGATGAACCGCTCCCAGCCCAGCTGGATGGCGGCCTCGACCGCGACCCGCACCGTACCCTGACCCAGCACCGAGGCCTGGTAGGCCGCGTCCTGCTGGAAGAACAGTTCGAAACAGGGGACCGAGACCACCCGCGTCGGCGTGCCTTCCGCCTCCAGCGTCTCCGCCGCCTTCAGCGCCAGCGGAACCTCGGTGCCGGTGGCGAACAGCGTCGCCTTCACCTCGCCATTCGCCGCCTTCAGCTCATAGGCGCCCCGCGCCGACAGGTTATCCGACGCCGCCACGGTGCGCACCGCCGCCGTCTTCTGCCGCGACAGGGCCAGCGCCGACGGCGTCGCCTTGTGCTCCAGCGCCAGCTTCCAGCATTCCATCGCCTCGACCGTATCCGCCGGGCGGAACACCAGCAGGTTCGGAATGGCCCGCAGGG
>JBGTSL010000079.1:0-7254 GCA_041940325.1 Brevundimonas sp. | reverse complement strand
GGCCACGATGGCGGCGCGGTCGCGGCCGTAGCGGTCGTAGACGTATTGCATGACCAGTTCGCGCCGCTCGTGCTCGAAGTCGACGTCGATGTCCGGCGGCTCGGCGCGGTCGGCGGACATGAAGCGCTCGATCAGCACGTCCTGCTCGGCCGGGTTCACATTGGTGACGCCGAGGCAGTAGCAGACCACGGAATTGGCGGCCGAACCGCGGCCCTGGCAGAGGATCGGATCGTCCTGTCGCCGGGCCCAGGCGACGATGTCGTGCACGGTCAGGAAGTAGTTCGGATACTTCAGCTGTTTGATCAGCCTCAGTTCCTTGACGATCGTGGCCCGGAGGCGGGGCGAGACGCCCTCCGGCCACCGTTTCCGGGCGCCGGCGAAGGTAAGACGGATCAGGCGGCGCTGGGCGGTCCAGCCGTCGGGCACCGGTTCGTCCGGGTACTGGTAGCTGAGCTCGCGCAGGGAGAAGGTGCAGGCCCGGACGACGTCCATGGTCCGCGCCAGCGCCGCCTCGTGGCCGCGGAACATGCGGGCCATCTGGACCGCCGGCTTCAGGAAGCGTTCGGCGTTGGCCTGTAGCCGGCGCCCGGCCGTGTCGATCGTGGTCCCCTCGCGGATGCAGGTCAGGACGTCCTGCAACCGGCGACGGTCAGGGTGGTGGTAGAGCACGGCGTTGACGGCGATCATCGGCGCACGGGTGCGGCCGGCCATGGCGGCCAGCCGGTTGAGGCGGCGGCGGTCGTCCCCGCGCCAAAGGGGCGAGGCGGCCAGATAGAGCAAATCCGGCCAGGCGCGCCGCCATTCCGTCAGCCGGGCTTCGAACGCCGCATCAGGGCTGGCGGGAGCGGGGACGAGGGCGATCAGGCCATCGCCGAGGGCCCGCGCCTGTTCGAAGGTCAGCCGGGTCTCGGCCTTTTCGATGCGGCCGGCCTCGGGATCGGCGCCGGGCTGGGGCACCACCTCGCTCTTGCCCAGCGACAGCAAACGGCAGAGGCGGCCGTAGGCGGCGCGGTCGCGGGGGAAGACGATCAGCTCGGCGCCGTCGGTGAAGGTCAGGCGGGAGCCGATGACCAGACGGATGTCGGCCTGTTCGGCGCCCATCAGGGCCCGGACGATGCCGGCGAGGGTGTTGCGGTCGGCGACGCCGACGGCGGCGAGCCCGAGCGCCTTCGCCTGCAGCATCAGTTCGGCGGGGTGGGAGGCCCCTTCGAGGAAGCTGAAATTGGTCATGACCCCCAGCTCGGCGTAGTCGCCGTTCCAGCCGGTCACGCCAACACCCCGTGCATCCACCACGTCGGGGCCCGCTCGTCGGGCCCGCCGGCGTATTCGCGGCCATAGAGACCTTCGCGGAAGACCCAGTAGCGGCCGCCTCCGGCGTCCTCGAGGCAGTAGTAGTCGCGGGTCCGCGCCCGGGCCGTCCGCCACCATTCGGGCGACAGGCGTTCGGGGCCCTCGGCGCGGACCACGCGGCGGGGGGCGCGGCGCCAGGTGAAGCGGGCGGGCGCGCCGTCGGGCAGGTCGAACAGCGGGTCTCGGATCGGCTCCGGCGGATCGAGCAGCAGGATGGGGCGGCGGCCCATGCCGCCCGGATCGGCCTGGACGCGGCGGCCGAGGGCGGGGCGGAGCCGCTCGGCGCGTTCGGGAAGCCAGCTGTCCACGGCTTCCGGCGTCAGGACGCGGGCCTCGCCGAGCCTGGCCGTCAGCCGGTCGATCAGGGCGGCGAGGCTTTCGGACTGGCGGACCTCGGCCTCGCTGTCCAGCGCGGCTTGGGCCGCGGCCATCGGCTCGACCACGTCGGCGGTCAGCATCAGGGCGTCGAGGCCGAAGCCCAGTTCCAGCCTGCCGAGGCCGGCCTCGCGGAAGAGGCGCAGCCAGACGCCGGCGTCGCGGCCGGGGCGGCCCATGCGGACCGACAGGGCGGTGGTCCGGCCGTCGGAGCGGAAACCGGTCAGGGTCAGGGCCCGGGCGCCCTGGCCGTCGCGCTCCAGCGGGGCGGCGAGGTCGGCGGCCAGTTCGGGCAGCCGCGCCGCAACCCCCTCCAGATCGTTGATCGGCTCCATCCAGGTCTCCCATGCCCGGTAGCGGGGCGGCGGGCGGACGGGGTCGAGGGCCTCGCCGGCGTGGCCGAGGGCCTGATCCAGCCGCTGGACCAGGGCGACGCCGCCGTCGTTGCGGAAGCGGCGGGCCAGGCCGGCGCGGGGCATGGGATAGAGGTCGCCGATGCGCTTGAGGCCGAAACGGCGGGCCTGGACCAGGGTGCGGTCCTGGATGCGCAGGGCCTCGACCGGCAGGGGAGCGAGGCGGTCGCGGACGTCGTCCTCCGTGGCGATCGGGGCTTCGCCGTCGCCCCAACGGGCGAGGGCCCAGGCCGCGCCGGGCGTCGGGGCCAGGGCGACGCGGGCGGGGGCCCCGGCCTCGGCCAGCCGCTGGCGGATCTGGCGCAGCAGCGCCGCCTCGCCGCCGAACAGATGGGCCGCGCCGGCGACGTCGAGGAACAGGCCCTCCAGCCCCCCGTCCGACGGGTCGAGGCTGACCGAGGGCGACCAGCGCTCGGCCCAGCAGGCCAGAGCCTTCAGGGCCCGGGCGTCGGCGGCGGGATCGGCGGCCTGGCACAGCAGGTGCGGGATCATGGCCCGGGCGTCGGCCTGGGTCTGGCCGCGCCGCAGGCCGGCGGCGCGGGCGGCCGGATTGAGGGCGTGGATCACCGCCGCGCCCCGGTTGTTCTTCACGATCAGGGCGAAGGGGTTGCGGGGATCATCGACCGGCTCAGGCGGCGAGGCCGGACGGCGCGCCCGCGCCAGCGATCGACGGCGGACCGAGATCGGCCAGTCGATCAGCCAGACGGAGACGATACGTCTCATCATCCTGCTCCAGCATCCAGGCGCCGGGCCGCTCGCCCCGCCCGCGCGTCAGTTCGGCGAGAAGGCGGGCCGGGCCGGGGGCGCGATCGTCCTCGGGATCGAGGGCGCTGACCCGGGTCGAAATCCGCCAGCGGCGACGGGCCGCGCTGAGCCCGTCCAGCGTCCGCGACAGGATCAGGCCGACGGCCTCGCCCTGTTTCGCCGCGAAATCGAGCCGGCGGGTCTGGGCCAGGGTCGCCCCCTCGACCGCCCCGAGGACCAGCGCCACCGCCCCGGAGCGCAGACCCTGCTCCATCACCCACAGGGCCTCGGCCAGGGAGGCGGCCGGGGCGAGGATCAGGGGGACCCCCGCCATCCCGGGGCCGTAGGGTCGGCCGTACTCCACGAACCAGCTCTTGGGCGCGGTCATCAGCACCGGCCGGACGTCGCCATCACGCCGCCGGGAGAGGGCGAACCGCAGGGCCCCGGCCACGTCGCGCGGCAAGGGGGCGCAGGCCTCCTCGAGCGGGGCGGACGCTTGCGGGAACGGGTCCTGTGACAGGATGGGCGAAGGAGTCATGATCATTCAGACGCTGAATGTTCATTGTTTGTTCCACGTGGAACGGAGAGTCAAACGCGGAATCGGATTGGTCCCCGGCCGGGAATTTTCGCCCGGATGAAAACCGGAAGGAAGGGGGTGCAGAATCGGCAAGGTCGGCGCCGCCGGTAAAAACAGGGGGGGGGCGGAGTCGGCAGAGTCGGCATCTCCGACGTCCATGCCGCCGCTCAGCCGCCGCGCCTCACAACCTCACGATTTCAAAGACCCGCCGGCGTAGGCCGGGCTACCTTCAGATGGGGACGGTGGAAGCCATGGACAAGGGTTGAGGAGGAATAAATTCCTGCACAAACTCTCTTTATCCCGGCGAAGCGAAGCGGAGATCCGGACGGATGCGGCCCGGCGTGGCTCGCGGTCCCTACTGCAGCTGACACTCATCGCAGTTGGCGACAAAGCCGTCGGCATAAACGTCCGCCGAGGGTGGAAGGCGACCCTACGCCCTTGCCATCTCCATCAGCCGGTCGGTCGCGCCCAGGTCGACGCAGTCGCCATATTGCGCCCGGATTTGCGCCCCCTGTTCATCGAGCTCTGCCCTGGCTTCCAGAATCTGGGCCCGGATGTCGTCCCCTTGGGGAAGCGTCAGGGCCTTTTCGATGAGCTGATCGGCCTTGATGGCGGCCAAGCCCCGGTGCCGGTCCAGCAAGGCCAGGGTCTGGAGCAGGTTCGCCCGCACTTCCGCGTTCAGGTCCGGCTGCGGGAAGGCCAGGGGCGCCAGGCCGGCGATCGCCAGGAATTCGTCGTCGTTGGCCTCGCCCTGTGTCCGGATCTGGAAAAACAGCACGGCGTAGGCGTCAGCGCGCTCAAGAGGAATGCGCTTGAAGGCTTCACTGCCGAGCGCGCGGTCGAAGGTGTAGGTCGTCCACAGGCGTGTCGGCGCGCGATAGGGCGTGGGCAGGGCGAAGGTGACGGTGCCGTTGTTCGCACCCGGCGCGGCCTCCAGCGCGCCGCCCGGCGTGCTGACCTGCTCCGCCATCGAAGACAGCCTCTCCGTCAGGCAGGGCGTGACGACCTGCCGCTCCCAGCTCTGACCCACGGCGTTGAAGATGTCGGCCCGGAAGGCCTCTTCCAGTTCGCGCGCATCGCCGCGTAGCCGGATTTCCTCCACCAGGTTCTCCAGGCCCAGCGCGATCATCACCCCGAACACCACGACGATCAGTTCGATCAGCCGCTGGCGGTTTATCGGCCACCGCAGCCGCCGCTTCGGCGTTTCCTCGATTTCAGGTTCCGACATCGGCTTCCCCCTATCCTGATCTCAACCCGCCGGCCTGAGCTGCCGCTTCAGCGCCCGCACCGACGCTTCCAGCCGCTCGAACCGCTTGGCCGACGCGGCCTCCCCGGCCTCGCGCCGCTGAGCCACGCGGATCGCGCGCCCCACCGGTTCGGCGATGCTTTCCAGCGCTTCGCGCTCCTCCTTGCCCGGCAGTGTCCCGTCCGGCCTCGGCCCCAGCAGCAGCCAGCCCGCCACCATCCCGCCCCCGGCCGGCAGCGCCAGCCGCAGCGGCCAGTCCGGGTCGCGCTTGTCCAGCCTCAAGCCCGCGTCCCCGGCCTCCGGGCGCCACCCGACCGCCCCCGGTTCGCTCTGCGCCGCCACGCTCCAACCCTCCCCGGTACGCACCAGCACCGCCCCGGACGCCGCACGCACGCCCGCCATCGCGTGGCGCATCGCCGTCTCCGAGAGGCAGGCGACGGTGTCGGCGTCGCGCATCTCGTCCATGTCGTGCGGCAGGCGCTTGCGCATCCGCACCAGCGCGCCCTGGAACCGTTTCTCCGACCAGTGCGACAGGCCGTGGTGCAGCGGCAGGATCACGGCCGCCGCCAGCCCGGCGGCGAGCGCGCCGGCCATATTGCCGAGACTGCCGCCCAGGTACTGCTCGCCGTACACCTCGATGGCCTTCTCGGCCCCCGCGAACACCGCGACCACCGCAAGGGTCAGGGCGCCGGCGGACACCGAGCGGCTGATCGCGGTGTCGGCATCGTAGAGCCGGTGGCGCAGGATCGAGATCAGCAGTCCGCCCAACAGGCAGGCGATCGCGATCGTCGACAGCAGGTTCGTGGCCACCACCGCCAGTATCCTCAGGGAGGTATCTTCGGCGCCCTGGGCCAGGAATTCCACACCGGTGGCCGCGCTGTTGGTCAGGAGGAACAGCACGAGGCCCAACAGCGTCCACTTGATCTGCTGGCGTTCTACGCCCTGTGCCGCCTTGAAGAATCTCCGCCCGATCGAAGCGGCGCACAGTCCGAACATGAGGACGCCAGCGAAAAGACCCGCTGCGCCCGCGTCATCCGGCCCCACGACGCCCCAGACGAGAAACACCGGAAGGGCCGCCAACCCGATCAGGCTCCAGCGCGTATCGAAGCGCCCGTTCGGAAACACCAGCAGCGCGAGCACCAGACAAGCGCTGCCGATCATCCCGAGAGCGTTGGAGATCGGCTCCACTGCGGCTGGCGGGACCAATGGACCGACCGCCGCGCCCACCAGCGCGGTCAGAAACGCCACGGAAAACAATGCCGCCACTGGATCGTCTGGCTTTCGCCAGTACAGCAGGCCCGCGGTTCCCAGCGCCAACAGGGAGATCAGCAGGCTCATCATCCAGTAGAACATCGACCGGGCCGCATAGGGCATGGGGGCGATCGCGTCCGCCGCCCTGAGGTGTTCCGTTGATCGGGTGAGCACGGCGTCTCGCGTCTCTCCTGCGGGAGACCGGAGGGTGACCGTCACTCTCGATCCCTCCGGGCCCTCGAGGCGGCGGGCCGCGGCTTCGACTCCAGCAGGCTGCCAAGAGGCCGGTTGACCGTCGATCGCCAGCAATTCGCTGCCCGCAACCACTCCGGCCTGCGCTGCATGATCGACCAGCGGGCCGAACCGGACGGACAGGCCCTGAGTTTCGAATCGAAGCCCGACGCCGTAGGCCGCAAGCGATAGCCGGTCGGTCTTCTCCTTGAACAGCCACGACCCTCCGGTCGCCGCGAACAGGGCCGCCAGCGCCAGCAAGCACCACAGCACCCGATAGGCCGCCAGCCAGCGCCCGGTCAGCCTCGGCAGGGCGGTCGGCAGCTTCATGACGATCCCCGCACGCAGGGGCACGCCTGCCAAGGATGCCGATGTTATCTCAATGCTTCACGGGTGCAACCGGTAGTGTCGGAGCTGGGCGAGTTTGGCTCACCTGAGCCGCCAGTCCGCCGAGTGTTCCAATGACCGCAACGGGTCGGGAGCAGCCGTTGAGGCACGCGCGCCAAGGAGAGCTGCGCCGCGCTCCTACCGCCGCTTCAGCTCGTCGCGGATCTCGGTCAGCAGGGCTTCGGTGGGGGTCGGGGCGGCGGGGGGCGCGGGCGAGGCGGCTTGCTGGCGGCGGAGGCGGTTGATGGCCTTGACCAGCAGGAAGACCACGAAGGCGACGATCAGGAACTGGAGCAGGGTGTTGATGAAGGCGCCGTAGCCGATGGCGACCTTTTCGACGGCCTCTGTGGCCGGGTTCTCGGGCCGGAGCACCCATTCCAGCTTCGAGAAGTCGACATTGCCGAGCAGCAGGCCGACCGGCGGCATAATCACGTCGTCGACCAGGCTGGTGAGAAGAGCCACGATATCAGCGTCACCTACGCTCAGGACTTGAACGCCGACCCGGTCTTCGTGTGACCACCTATGTGCTGGATGTGAACGAGGAGTGGGGCACCACAATTGTTCTGATCGAGCATGACATGGGTGTGGTGATGGACATCTCCGACCATGTCGCGGTGCTGGATCAGGGTGAGAAGATCTCCGAAGGCACGCCGGCGGAAGTGCAGGCTGACCCTGCGGTG
>JBGTSL010000078.1:0-7347 GCA_041940325.1 Brevundimonas sp. | reverse complement strand
GGGAAGTTGAACGGGGTGATGCCTGCGCCGATGCCGATCGGCAGGCGCATCGAATAGACGTCGATGCCCGGACCCGCTCCGTGCGTATATTCGCCCTTCACCGCATGCGGGATGCCGCAGCAGAATTCGATGACCTCGAGCCCGCGCAGGATGTCGCCCTTCGAGTCCGCGATGACCTAGCCGTGCTCACACGAGAGCAGTTCGGCGAGCTCGGTCATGTTCGCCTCGACCAGCCGCTTGAACTCGAACATCACCCGGGCGCGGCGCTGGGGATTGGTCGAGGACCAGCCGTCGAAGGCGTTCTGGGCGGCCTGCACAGCACGGTCCATCTCGGCGGCCGAGGCCAGCTGCACCCGCGCCTGCACCTCGCCGGTGTTCGGATTGAACACGTCCGAGAAGCGGCCCGAGGCCCCCGTGAACGAGGCGCCGTCGATGAAATGGTTGATGTCGCGCATGGCCGGGCGGCTCCCTGAAGTGTCGGCTTGTTCTGGTTGGCGGCGGTTTAGCCCGCCGGACGGGCGGGCGCCAGTGCCCCCGCCGGCCTTCCGGCGGCGTCAGACCGCCGCGTCGAACAGGGCGTCGCGGGCCACGTCGGCCTGCAGCATTGGAAAGAAATGCGTGCCGCCGTGGACGGTCCCGACCGTGACCCGCGGCAGGCCGCGCGGGGGTTCGGGCACATGGCAGGTCGAACCGGCCTCGGCCTTGAGGATGCGCACGGGCCGGTCCAGCCGCTTCAGCGCCCGCCACGGGTCGTGGCTCTGGGACGCATAGTTCGAGGCCTCCCACTCGGGCGGGCAGGCCAGGGCCAGGCCTTCATCCGTCTCGATCAGGCCGTCGGCGAGATAGTCGGCCAGCATGATCTCGGGCCAGCCGCGGAAGGCGCCCCGGCCGGCATAGGCCGCCATGGCCTGTTCGCGGCTGTCGAACACGGCGCGGCGGCGGCGGGCGCTCTTGACCAGCGGAATCCGCGAGGCCAGCCGGTCGAGCAGGGGCAGGTGGAAGGCGGTCACCACCCAGCGCCGCCAGATCACCGGATCGAGCAGCACCAGTTTCGAGACCCGGTCGGGCCGCTCCGCCGCGGCCAGCAGGGCCGAGGTCCCGCCCATCGAATGGCCGGCGAGCACCGTCGGCGGTCCATCCAGCGCGCCCAGCAGGGCGGCCAGGTCGTCGCGGTGATCGGCCCAGCCGCGGCGACCGTTCGGATCGGCCGGCAGCGTCGTCCGGCCGTGTCCGCGCAGGTCCGGGGCCCAGATCCTCAGGGTCCCCGACAGCGGGGCCAGCAGGCTACGATAGGTCATGGCGTTGAAGCCGTTGGCGTGGACGAAGATCAGGTCGACCGGGCGTCGGGCGTCGCCGAAATCCAGCACGTGCATCTCGCCGGCGCCCCAGCGGTTGGCCACCGGCATGCTCAGGCGACGGGGCGGGGAGAGCCGGATCGCGTCCATGAATTTCAGATAGGGCCGGGAGCCGGCCGGCGCCAGCGGCTATCGGCAGGCCGGGCAGCGCCCGTGCGCCTCGATCGTGGTCCGCGCGATGGCGTAGCCGGCGGCCTCGGCGGCCCGGCCCAGGTCGCCCGCGACCGGCGAGGACACCTCGCGGGTCGCGCCGCAGCAGTCGCAGATCAGAAAAGCGGCGGCGTGATCCGTCGATCCGGAGGTGCAGGCCACATAGGCGCTGATCGAGGCGATGCGGTGGGCCAGGCCCTTGCGCTCGAGGAACTCCAGCGCCCGATAGACGGTCGGCGGCTTGGCCGGCTGACCGTCCTCGCCGAAACGGGCGATGAGGTCATAGGCCTTGACCGGCTCCCCGGCCGACAGAAGCAGCGCCAGCACCCGGTTGCGCGCCGCCGTCATCCGCTCGCCCTCGGCGGTCAGGCGGGTTCCGGCGGCGTCGAGGGCGCGCTCGACCTCGGCCGCCCCCGGAGGGCCGTCGGCATGATGGTGGTGGCAGGCGTCGCCCATGCGCCACAGCTAGTCGCTCGGCCGCCGGGCCGCAACGGTCGGGCTTGACGTCCTGTGATGTTATTTCATAACACTTCGGCTCGTTGACCGAGGCCTCCCCATGATCTCCCA
Source organism: Brevundimonas sp. (assembly GCA_041940325.1). GTDB lineage: Bacteria > Pseudomonadota > Alphaproteobacteria > Caulobacterales > Caulobacteraceae > Brevundimonas. The sequence goes on along the minus strand of JBGTSL010000078.1, from coordinate 5,275 downwards.
CCGCTCCCTCCTCATCGCCGTCGCCGGCTGCACCGCGGTCGCCGGAACCGCCGCCGCCCAGACGCCGCCGCAGGAACGGGAGGTCGTCGTCGACGACGTCATCGTCACCGGCGCGCCGTTCGGCGTCACCGACCGGGCCAGCCTGCTGGCCGTCGATGTGCTGGACGAGGAGGCGCTGGCCGTCGCCCCGGCCGCCACCCTCGGCGATCTGGTCAGCGGCATGCCCGGCGTACGCAGCACCAGCTTCACCCCGGGCGCCAGCCGCCCGGTCATCCGCGGCCTGTCCGGCCCGCGCGTACAGGTGCTGACCAACGGCCTGGGCATGATCGACGCCAGTTCGGTCTCGCCCGACCACCAGGTCGCGGTCGATCCGGCCGAAGCGCGGCGCATCGAGATCGTCCGCGGCCCCTCGACACTGGTCTTCGGCGGCTCGGCCATCGGCGGCGTGGTCAACATCATCGACGACCGCATTCCGACCGAGGGCCCTGTCGGCGACGTCGACGGCCATGTCTCGGCCCAGGCCTCGACGGTCGACGACGGCTCCAGCTTCGGCGCCCGGCTGAAGGCCGCCGCCGGGCCGCTGGTCTTCACCCTCGACGGCTTCACCCGCGAATCCTCGGACTACGACGTCCCGGTCTTCCCGGAATCCCGGGCCCTGCTCGACGAGGAGGGCGAGACGGCCGGCGACGAACGCACGGTGGAGAACACCTTCGTCCAGCTCGACCAGTACGGCGCCGGCGTCAGCTGGATCGGCTCGCGCGGCTATATCGGCGCCTCGGTCAAGCACGTCGACACCACCTACGGCGTCCCCGGCCACGGGCACGAGCCGGATCCGCTCGACCCCGACGCCGAAGAGGAGAGCGTCTCCATCGGCCTCGAGCAGACCCGCTACGACCTGCGTGGCGAACTGAATTTCGACGGCGGTCCGTTCAGCGCCGCCCGCCTGTCGGGCGGCTGGGCCGACTACGCCCATACCGAGTTCGAGGGCGACGAGGTCGGCACGCAGTTCTTCTCGGACGGCTACGAGGGCCGGTTCGAACTGATCCAGCGCGAGCGCAACGGCTGGCAGGGCGTGATCGGCGCCCAGCTGCTGGACCGCACCTTCGACGCGATCGGCGACGAGGCCTATGTGCCGCGCACCGACATCAGCGAGCGGGGCCTGTACACGGTGCAGCGGTTCGACCGCGGCGGCCTCGGCTTCGAAGGCGGCCTGCGCCTCGACGAGCGGTCGCTGGACAGCCTCGCCGGCGAGCGGGACTTCTCGAACGTGTCGGCCTCGGCCGGCGCCTTCTTCCGCCCGTCCGCGCCGTGGTTCGTGGGCCTGAGCCTCGCCCGCAACGCCCGCGCGCCGAGCGAGGTCGAACTGTTCGCCGAAGGGCCGCACGTGGCGACCGGGGCCTTCGAGGTCGGCGACATCGATCTCGATTCCGAGGTGGCGACCTCTGTCGAGGCGACCCTGCATTTCGCCCAGGGACTGTTCGAGTTCGACCTGCACGCCTATCGCGCCGACTACGACGGCTTCATCGACCTGAGGCCGACGGGGGCGGAAGACGTCGACTCCGGACTGCCGGTGTTCGAATACGTCCAGACCGACGCCGAGCTTCAGGGCTTCGAGGCGGAGGTCGAATACCGGCTCTGGGAAAGCGGCCGGCGCAGCCTGACCCTGACCGGCGCCGCGGACCATGTGCGGGCTACCACCGACCTCGGCCCGGCCGCGCGCATTCCGCCCTGGTCGGCGACCGGGGGGGTCGAGTGGGCCTCGCCGCTGTTCGACCTCGGACTCGAGGTGCGCCGCGTCGGCGAGCAGGACCGGACGGCCGGCTTCGAGCTGCCGACCGACGGCTACACCCTCGTCAATCTGAAGGGGGCGATCCGGCCGTTCGCGGACCGCAACGTCACCGTCTTCGCCGAGGCCTCCAACCTGACCGACGAGGAGGCGCGCGAGCACGCCAGCTTCCAGAAGGACATCGCGCCCCTGCCCGGACGCAGCCTGCGGGCCGGGGTCACCTGGCGGTTCTGACCACCCTGCGCCGGTAAGGGGAACCCCGTTTGCCGCCCGTGACCGTCTGGGCTAGAAGCGCGCTTCCCCTTTTTCATCCAGAGCTCGTTTCGCGTCCATGACCGACACCACCGCCAACGCCAACCCGCTTTCGGGCAATGTCCTGTTCTACGGCAAGCCGGAGCCGCTCTCGGTCGAGGCGCACAGCAAGCTGGGCGTCGATCCGATCGACGAACCCTATAAATTCGCCGCCTCGACCAACATCGTGCCGCTGACCGTCACCGAGTTCGCCCCGTCGGCGCTGAGCTATCCGGTGATCTTCGTCGGCGACGCCCGCCAGCCGGTCGCCGTCATGGGCCTGCGCCAGGGTGAGAACCTGTTCGTCAACGACGCCGGCGGCTTCAAGCCCGAGGCCTACATTCCGGCCTATGTGCGCCGCTACCCCTTCGTCTTCGCCAACGACGAGGTTCAGAAGCGGCTGATCCTGTGCGTCGACCGCGACGCCCCCTTCATCAAGGAAGGCGGCGCCACGCCGCTGTTCGTCGACGGCAAGCCCTCGCCCTACGTCGAGCAGGCCATGGAGTTCTGCAACAATTTCGAGCAGGAGCGTCAGCGCACGGAGGCCTTCGTCAAGCTGCTGACCGACCTCGACCTGCTGGAAACCCGCGAGGCCGTGTTCACCCCGCGCAACCCAGACGGCACGGCGGCCTCATCGCAGAAGATCGCCGAATATTTCGCCGTCTCGGAAGACAAGCTGAAGGCCCTGCCGGCCGAGAAGCTGGCCGAGCTGCGCGACAACGGCGCCTTGGGCCAGATCTACGCCCACCTCGTGTCGCTGCTGGGCTGGGACCGGCTGATCGCGATCGCCTTCCAGAAGGCCGCCGCGGAACAGCCGACCGCGGGCAACGCCTGATCCAGGCGAACATCGAAGAAATCGAGCCCCGTCCGGTCCGCCGGGCGGGGCTTTTTCGTGGGCTCAGCGCCGCGCCAGCAGCGCCCGCGTCAGGCAGGAGAAGACCAGCCGGCCCGCCTCGTCGAGGAGGTCGTGCTGGGCGATGACGATGCCCTTCCCGTCGCCGACCGGGTCCTTGCCCATGACCGTCATCCGCCCGCGGATCAGCTCCCCCGCCGGCGGATTGCGCTGGTAGCGCAGCCCGTCGACGGCCAGCACCTTGGACTGGGCCCATCCCGACACCTTGTCGGCGAACAGCCGGCTCCACAGCGCATAGATCATGGCGTCGGGCGCGCCGTAGGCGGCGTCCCAACCCGGCGAGAAGCGATCGACGAACACGGCCATGGCCGCCTCGTCGACCATGCAGGCCCCGAGCGGGATCACCTCCCCCACGGCCAGATCCTCGAAATGGACGTGGAGCGGTTCACTCATCCCAAAGCCCTCAGCCGGCGGGCTCTTCGGAGACCCGCACCAGAAGCTTGCCGTCGTGATCGCCGGTGAACAAGCGGTTCAGCGAATCCACGGCGTTCTCGAGCCCGTCGTCGACATGGACCTTCCACTTGACCTCGCCGCTGTTCAGCCAGGGGCCCATTTCGGCGACCATCTCGCGGGCGCGGGGGGCGTAGTCCAGCACCAGGAAGCCCTGCACCCTCAGACGGTGGGTGATGATCCGGGCGAAGTTCGGCGAGGGCGGCGCCTTCGTCGCGTTGTAGGCCGAGATCAGGCCGCACACCGCCATCCGGCCGTGGGTCTTCAGCCGGTTGAAGACGGCGATCATGATGTCGCCGCCGACATTCTCGAAATTCATCTCGACGCCGTCAGGGGCCAGCCGGTCCAGGGCCTCGCCGACGTCCTCGTTCTTGTAGTCGATGGCCGCGTCGAACCCGAGTTCCTCGGTCAGCCAGCGGCATTTGTCCGGTCCGCCGGCGATGCCGATGACCCGCGCGCCGCGCGCCCTGGCCACCTGGCCGGCGATCGACCCGACCGCCCCGGCCGCAGCCGAGATCACCATGGTCTCGCCGGCCTGCGGCCTGAGCACGTCGGTGACGCCGAAATAGGCCGTCAGGCCGGTCATTCCCAGCACGGACAGGTTGGCGGTGAGCGGCAGGCCGGGGGCGCGGTGCACCTGGCGCAGCTCCATCTCGGGCACGACCGCATAGTCGGCCCAGCCGCCCGACAGCGGCGTGACGATGTCGCCGACGCGGAACCGGTTCGAACGGGTCTCCTCGACCACGCCCAGCGTCAGGCCGCGCATGACCCCGCCGATCGGCACCGGCGGCAGATAGCCCTCGGCGTCGTTCATCCAGGTGCGATTGGTGGGGTCCAGCGACAGATAGACGGTGCGGACCAGCACCTCCGACTCCTTGAGGGCCGGGACGGGCGCCTCGACCAGTTCCAGATCGCCGGGCTGGACCAGTCCCCGGGGCCGCTGGCGCAGAACCCACTGCCGATTGACGCGAGCCATGTCCGTCTCCCTCTCTGACGCCCGGAGCCCATGGGGTCATCGGGCAGGTTTTCTTTCAGGACGCGCATCATCACCAGCCCGGGCGGCCTGTCCAGCGCGGCGCAAAGAAAAAGGCGGACCGCGCACGGTCCGCCGGAAGTGGCATCATCGAGAATGAGGCGCGGAGGCGACAGACCGGCTTTCGCCAGTCTCAAGTCGGGGGGGCGTCGCCGCCTCCGCAGTCCCATAACCGCGAAGCGGCGGACCGGTTCCGCGCCGCCAGAACTTTTTTCGCCCGGCGAGCGAGCCCCGGAACGGCTCCGCTGGCCGGGGCGTTGATCCCGCACAGCGCAATCGCCGTCGGAGACCGTTCCATGACCCACCAATCCCCTCACGAATCGCCCCACGACAAGGCCGCCGACGCCGTCCACGAAGGACGCCCCGTCGAAGCCCAGTATGTGCGCGGCGGACGCGGCGGCGTGCGCATCCTGACCCTTCTGCTGGTGTCGCTGGCGGCGGTCGCGGTCCTGTTGCTCGGCATGTGGTTTGTCAGCCAGGGCGGCTTCGCCCGGACCAACGCCAACGACGGCGACCAGCCCGTCGACGCCGCCGCCTTCCAGGGCGAGCGGGTCGCCGTCCCCGCCGCCGACGCCCCGACCACCGCGACGGGCGAGCCGACCGCGCCTCCCACCGGCGAGGCGCCGAACGTCAACGCCCCGACCGTCGGCCCCGAACCCTCGCCGGCGCCCGCGCCGCAGTAGGCTCGAACGAAAAAGCCCCGGTCTCTCGACCGGGGCTTTTCCACATTCGGTCGCAGCCGCCTCAGGCCGCTTCGCGCTGCCGCGACGGGTGGAAGAACAGCGCCTGGCTGATCGCCGCC
>JBGTSL010000077.1:0-7401 GCA_041940325.1 Brevundimonas sp. | reverse complement strand
TCTGCGATTGCCGCAAGGCCTCCTCGGCGAGGACCTGCCGGGTGACGTTCCGGCTTGATCCGATCAGGCGGATGATGCGCCCGTCGCGATCGCGCATCGGCACCAGCGACGTATCCCAGTGCTGCGCCTCGCCGATCAGATTGTAAGCCTCGCGGTACTGGTGGATCGCGCCCGTCTCGACCACGTGCCGGTACGTCGTCAGGATCTGCTCCGTCAGTTCCGGCGGCAGGATGCCGTCCACCCTCCGCCCCCGAATGTCCTCCAGTTTAATTCCGACAGCCGCCTCGTGCGCCGGATTGGTTTCCTCCACCACGAAGCCGCCGTCCGGCTCGACGCCGATCACGAACAGCGCTTCCGGGGAGTTCTCGAAATAGGCCCGGTGCAGGGCATCGGCCTCGCGCCGCTCCGCCAGGGCCGCCGCGACCCGCTCCTCCAGCCGGTCACGCGCCTGCCGCAGGGCGGTTTCCATCTCCCGCCGCTCATCGATGTCGATGACCGAGCCGACGTAGCCGAGGTATTCGCCGCTGGCCGAGAATCGCGCCGCCGCCGCATCGATGGTCCATCGATAGACGCCGTCGGCGCGCCTGATGCGGAACTCGACCTGATAGTCGCGCTGTGCGGCATTGGCCGTTGCGAACGCCTCCTCCGCCATCGCCCGATCGTCCGGGTGAACCGCGTCCAGCCAGCCATAGCCTTCGCCGGCACCCGGCTCCTGACCGGTGAATGCGTACCAGCGGGCGTTCAGATAGGAGCACCGGCCGGTCGGATCCGTCACCCACATCATCACCGGCGTATTGTCCGCCATCCCCCGGAAGCGGGTTTCGCTCTCGGTCAGGGCGGCCTCGGCCAGAACCTGCCCGGTGGTCTCGGCGACGGCGCAGAACATGCCCGCGACCTTTCCGGCCTCGTCGTGCACCGGCGAATAGCTGAAGGTGAACCAGGTCTTTTCGTCGAAGCCCTTGCGGTTCATCACCAGCGGCAGATTCTGATGGAAGGTGGCCTCGCCCGCCAGCGCCGCGTCGATCAGCGGCGAGATGTCGGTCCAGATCTCGGCCCAGATGTTCTCGAAGCGACCGCCCAAGGCCTTGGGGTGCTTGGCGCCGAGGATCTCGGCGTAGGGGTCGTTGTAGAGAAAGGTCAGCTAGTCGCCCCAGGCGACGAACATCGGGAATTTGGAGTGCAGCAGCAGCCCGACCACCGAGCGCAGCGACTGCGGCCACGTCGAGGGATGACCGAGCGGCGAGCGCGACCAGTCATGGCCGCGCATCAGCGCGCCGACCTCGCCGCCGCCGGCCAGAAAGGCCATCTCGTCAGGGGTCGCCTCGGTGTAAGACACTGACCTCTCCGGAGAGTCTCCGCAGGGAGACAGAACAGATACGCTCGTAAAAGGCCAAGGTTTCGCCAAGCTGCGCCGTTTTTCTCCCGACGGCTCGGCCGCCGACCGATATTCCGTTGCAAGCCGACGCCGCCCCTTCACCATGCACCGATGACCGCCGGCTTCCACATCTCTGCCGCCCGCAAACCCGCCGACCTCGCCGCCGTCGCCGAGCTGTTCGCCGGCTACGCCGCCTCCCTGCCGGTGGACCTCGGCTATCAGGACTTCGACGGCGAACTGGCCGCCCTGCCCGGCAAATACGCCCCGCCCGCCGGCGCGCTGTTCCTCGCCCGCGACGCCGCCGGCGCCCCGCTCGGCTGCGTCGGGCTTCGTCCCCTGCCGGACGAGGCTTGCTGCGAGATGAAGCGCCTCTTCCTGCTCCCGGCAGCCCGCGGTCTCGGCCTTGGCCGGGCGTTGACCGGGGCGGTGATCGATCAGGCGCGGCGCATCGGCTACCGCGAACTCCGCCTCGACACCCTGGCGAGCATGACCGCGGCGCAGGCGCTGTACGCGAGCATGGGGTTCAAGCGGATCGCGCCCTACTATGCGCCGACGCCGGATGGGACGGTGTTCATGGGCCTGACGCTGTAGGGCGGCTTACGACCCATTGCGGACATCAGGACTGGAGGCCCGAGCCATGCCTCACCCCGGCATCAGCCGGTTCGCCTTGCTGACGATGAAGGCGGTCGACCAGCCGATCAGAAGAAAGCCGATCAGCGCCTCGATGGCGCCGATCAGCCGCCAGTCCGGAGGGAAATAGTCCGCGCTCCGGCCCAGCGTCGCATAGGCCGAGGCCGAGTAGTAGAGCGCTTCCTCCACCCCCTGCATGGCGTCGATCAGCAGGTAGAAGGCGGCGAAGAGGCCGATCTCGAAGGTATGCAGCGTCAGCAACAGCAGGCCCATGCCCGACATCAGGGCGATGCTCTTGAAGCTGAAACTCATCTCCTTGAGGTGTTCCTTGCGCAGATTGAGCAGCTTCGAGATTCCCGTCAGCCCGAGCGCATGGGTGACCGTCATCGCCAGCATCTTGCCGGCGGCCGACGCGAGCTGCTTTCCCAGCGTGACGGTCTGGACGCCTTCCTCAACCACCGCGGACCAATGCCGCCTCCGGCCTTTCGTTCCGTCGCCGACCCCCTCGCCCCCGCCCCTCGCCGCCGCTAGTCTGCCTCGATGAGCGACGACTCCTATGTCTTCGAGGGCCCGGCCGACGAACCGGCGGCCCCGCGCGACAACAACCCGCCCCTGTCGATCTCCGAACTGTCGTTCGCCCTCAAGAGCACGCTCGAGGACCGCTTCGGCCACGTCCGGCTGCGCGGCGAGATATCCAAGGTCAACCGCCACGCCTCCGGCCACGTCTATCTGACCCTCAAGGATGACAAGGCCTGTATCGACGGGGTGGTCTGGAAGGGCGTCGTGCGCGGCCTCGGCGTCCAGCCGGAGACCGGGCTGGAGGTCATCGTCACCGGCAAGATCACCTCCTATCCCGCCCGCTCCTCCTACCAGATCGTCATCGAAAGCATGGAGGCCGCCGGCGCCGGCGCCCTGCTGGCGCAGCTCGAGCGCCTCAAGGTCAAGCTCCAGGGCGAGGGCCTGTTCGATCCGGCCCGCAAGCAGCCGATCCCCACCTTCCCCGCCGTCATAGGCGTCATCACCAGCCCGACCGGGGCGGTGATCCGCGACATCCTGCACCGCATCTCCGAGCGCTGGCCCTGCCGCGTCGTCGTCTGGCCCGTGGTGGTCCAGGGCGAGGCCGCCTGCGGCCAGGTCTCCAAAGCCGTCCGCGGCTTCGACGCCCTCCAGCCCGGCGGCCCGATCCCGCGCCCGGACCTGCTGATCGTCGCCCGCGGCGGCGGCTCGGTCGAGGATCTGTGGTGCTTCAACGACGAGGGTCTGGCCCGCGTCGTCGCCGCCGCCCGCATCCCGATCATCTCCGCCGTCGGCCACGAGACCGACACCACACTGATCGACTTCGTCTCCGACCGCCGCGCCCCGACCCCCACCGGCGCCGCCGAGATCGCCACCCCGGTGCTGGCCGACCTTCGCGCCGCCGTGCTCGACCTCGACCGCCGGCTGGTCCGCGCCGGCGGTCGGCTGATCGAGGAGCGCCGCACCCGCCTGCGCGCCGTCGAGCGCGGCCTGCCCGTCCGCCCCGACGACCTGCTGGCCCTGCCGCGCCAGCGCCTCGACCACGCCGGTAGCCGCCTCGGCTCGGCCCTGCACCGCAATGTCGCCGTGCATGAGCGCCAGCTGATCAGTATCGCCGGCCGCCTCTCGCCCGCCGTGCTCGACCGCGCCCTGGAGCGCCGCCGCGACCGGCTGGGGGCGGCGGCGGCCCGCTTCACGCCGGCCCTCCCGCGCCGCCTCGACCACGACCGCGCCCGCCTCGCCGCCCTCGCCCGCGCCCTCGCCAGCCTGAACCCGAAGACGCCCAAGCCCGGCTTCGCCCGCGTCGAGAGCGAGGACGGCGCCATGATCGCCGCCGCCGCCGCCCTCTCGCCCGGCCAGGCCGTCCGCCTCGTCTTCGCGGACGGATCGCGCGGCGCCCGCATCGACGGCGAGGGCGACGCCCCGGCTCCCGCCCCGCGCCTGAAGCCGGCGCCCAGGCCCAAGGCCCCGCCACCCGGCCAGGGCGACCTGTTCTGACGACGAAGCTTGGCGCCGCTTCCGCCTCCGCGTTAGCCTGCCGCCATGACCGACACCGACGCCGGACCCGCCACCCTCCATTTCGCCGACGGCGAGTTCGCCGTGCTCAAGGCCGGCCGCTTCGCCATCTGCGCCGTCAGCGGCAAACCCATCCCGCTGGAGATCCTGCGCTACTGGTCGGCGCAGCGTCAGGAAGCCTACGCCGGCCCCGGCGAGGCCCTGCAGCGGCTGGCCGCGGCCCGATGATCCCCGACCGCCGCGTCTTCCTCGCCGGAGCCGCGGCCCTGGCGGCGGCCGGGACGGCGCGGGCCCGCGCCCCCGACGACCTCGACCTGACCGGCCGCTTCGTCCAGGGCGGCCACGCCCTCGGCCGCACCTGGCCGCGCGCCCTGGTCTTCGTCGACGGCGAGGCCCTGGCCGTCGCCTCGTTCAGCGGCCATTTCATCGTCGGCTTCGACCGCGACGCCCCCGCCAGCGTCCGCATCGAGGCCCGGCTCGACGGCCGCTCGGCCGGCCGCACCGTGACCATTGCGCCCGGCGACTTCCCGATCACCCGCGTCGACGGCCTGCCGTCCTCGACGGTGACGCCGACCGACCCCGCCCTGCTTGAACGCATCGCCCGCGAGGTCGAGCTCAAGACCGAGGGCTTCGCCAGCCGCCTCGACGCCGACCATTTCCGGGACGGCTTCGACTGGCCGGTGACCGGCTTCCGCGTCAGCAGCCGCTGGGGCGCCCAGCGCGTCCTCAACGGCACGCCGGCCCGGCCGCACTACGGCATCGACCTGGCCGTGCCCGCGGGGACCGTCATCCGGGCGCCCGCCGCCGGCCGCGTCGTCCTCGCCGAGCCCGACCTGCATTTCGAGGGCGGCCTGACCCTCATGGATCACGGCCAGGGGCTGATCACCGCCTATCTGCACCAGTCCCGCCTCGACGTCCGCGCCGGACAGGACGTGCGCCGGGGTGATTCGCTCGGAAGGGTCGGCATGACCGGCCGCGCCACCGGCCCGCACCTGTGCTGGCGCATGAAATGGCGCAACCGCAACCTGGACCCGTCGCTTCTGACGAGAACCTGAGCGAGTGTAAGCGATTACCTGTTTCGGTGATCACTGGTCAGTCATGGACGGGTAAGGCTTCAAGGCTTACGCTTTCGGCATCCGCTTACGACAGGCGCCCTTTCGGGCCATCCGCCATGACCTCCCTCGCCGCCCTCCAGATCCTGCTCATCGACGACAATCCGCATATGCGGGCGATCGCCTCCGCCGTGCTCAAGTCGGCCGGCATCCGCAAGGTTGTCGAGGCGGGCGACGGCGGCACCGGCCTGCAGATGCTGCGCGACCACGCCATCGACCTGGCCATCGTCGACTACAACATGTTCCCGCTGGACGGCGTTGAGTTCACCCGCCTCGTCCGCAACAGCCCCGACAGCGCCAATCCCTATCTGCCGATCATCATGATGACCGGTCATTCCGCGAAGAAGCGGGTCTATGAGGCGCGGGACGCCGGCGTCACCGAGTTCCTGGCCAAGCCGATCACCGCCAAGGGCGTGCTGGACCGTATCCAGTCGGTGATCTGGAAGCCCCGGCCCTTCGTGAAGACGGACGGTTATTTCGGACCGGACCGCCGCCGCGTCAGCCCGCCGGGCTTCCGCGGCCCGTTCCGCCGGGCCACCGACGCCAACCGCGAACCGGCCACCGAGGCCGCCGCCGCCCGGGCCTAGCCCTCGTCCGCCTTCAGCGCCGCATAGACCCGGTCGGGCCAGCGTTTGTGGACCCAGAACCAGTCGACCGGGCTCTCGCGCACCCGGTCCTCGATGAAGCGGGTGATTTCCTGCACCCCGCGCGCGATGTCGGCCTGCCGGTCGCCCGTCCGCCGCAGTTCGATCGGCTCGTGGACGGTCAGCCGGAAGCGCACGCCCGGCAGCCGCACCACCGACAGCGGCTGCAGCGCCGTGCCGAAGCGCAGCGCCAACCGGCTCGGCCCCGGCGCCGCACTGACCGGGTGTCCGAAGAAGGTCACCTCGGGCCCCTCGGAGAATTTCTGATCGTTCATCAGCGCCACGGACTCGCCGCGGGCCATACCCTCCAGCAGTTCGCGGGCCCCCTCGCCGCCCTTCGGCGCGAACAGCCTGACCCCATAGCGGGCCCGCGCCGCCCGGATCTGGGCGTCGACATACGGGTTATTGGCCGCCCGATAGGTGATCTGGCACGGCACGCCGGCGCCAACAATGGTCGCCGCCATCGTCTCGACATTGGCGAAATGCCCGCCCACGAAGACCACCGGCCGGCCCGAGACGCGGATCGCCTCCAGCCGCTCCGCCCCGATCACCTCGATGCGGTTCTCGGCGACCAGCCGGTCCATCAGGGCCGTCTCGGCGAAGGCCCGTCCGGTTTGCTCCCATTGCGCCAGCGCCAGCGCCTGGCGCTCGTCCGGGGCCATGTCCGGGAAGGCGATGCGCAGATTGCGCAGCACCGTCTTCTGCGTCCCGGTCCGCGGGCCCAGGGTCTTCAGCAGCCACCCGCCGAGCGCCGATGCCCGTTCGACCCCCAGCAAACGCATGAAGCCGACGAAGCCGGCGAAACCGACGCCCTCCAGCCGCCAGATCAGATCCTGGCGCAGCCCGGTCCGCTTCGGATCCTCACCAGGCAATGGTGATCCCGCCGTCCACCACCAGCGTCTGGCCGGTCATGTAGCTGGAGGCCGGCGAGGCCAAATAGACCGCCGCCCCGGCGATCTCGTCCGGCTGGCCGATGCGCTTCAGCGGGGCCGGATCGGTGACCTGTTTCAGCAGCTCCGGGTTCTCCCACAGGTACTTGGCGAAGTCGGTCTGCACCAGGCCGGGGGCGATGGTGTTGACCCGCACGTTCGACGGCCCCCACTCCACCGCCAGATTGCGCGCCAGTTGCATGTCGGCCGCCTTGGAGATGTTGTAGGCCCCGATCAGGGCGTTGCCCCTCAGCCCGCCGATCGACGAGACGATGATCACCGACCCGGCCCTCCGCTCCAGCATCTGCGGCGCGACCATCTGGATCAGCCAGTGGTTCGAGATCACGTTGTTGTCGAGCACCTTGCGGAATTGCTCGTCGCTCACGCCACTCATCGGGCCGTAGTAGGGGTTCGATGCCGCGTTGCAGACCAGCACGTCGACCTTGCCGTAGACGCGATTGGTTTCGTCCACCAGATGCTGCAGTGCATCCTTCGACGAGATATTGGCGGCCACGGCCAGCGCGGTGCCCGCGCCGTGCTTGGCGTTGATGGCGTCGACGACTTCCTGGCAGGCCTCGATCTTGCGCGAGGAGACGACGACCTTCGCGCCCTGGATGGCAAGCTGCTCGGCGATGGCCCGGCCGATGCCGCGCGAAGAACCGGTAATGATGGCTACCTTG
>JBGTSL010000076.1:0-7444 GCA_041940325.1 Brevundimonas sp. | reverse complement strand
CCAACGCACCTGCAACACACAGGGGCCTACATGGTCACTCCTTCAGTGCAGGCACAGGCGCATGCACAACCGCCGCGGAGCCGGGAGGAAGGCGAGCGACACCGCCGAGTCGACACCTCCGGAGACCCCCACGACGACCCTCTCGAAGCCGCGGCGTCGCTGGACCTCCTCACGGATGAACTCGATGAGCGTCCGCTCTATCAGCACCAGATCGAGCTCGTGGGCGGCGGCGGCGTCGACCGCCTCGTGCCCGTCGCAGGCCTCGACCACCTCGCAGCCGAAGGCCTGGACCATGATGCGGGCGACCTCGCGGTTGACCGGATGATCGTCGACGACCAGCACCCGCGGCGCGCGGGCGGCGTCCTGGGGCGCAGCTCCGGCCGGGGAAGCCGGAACGTGAGGGGCGGGCGCTTCGGCCGGGGCGTCCGGCGCCCGGGTCAACGGCAGGTGCAGGGTGAAGGTCGAGCCTTCGCCGGGGCGGCTGTCGACCTCAATACGGCCGCCGAGGCGACGCACGTGACGAGCCGTCAGCGCGAGACCCAGGCCCACGCCGGCATGAAGTCGGCTGGTCGAGGCGTCGGCCTGGGAGAAGGCCTCGAACAGTTCGGCGTGGTGATCAGGGGAAATGCCGCAGCCGGTGTCGGAGACGCGGATGACAACTCCCTCGCCGGCCCGGTCGAGGCGGACCGTGACGCCGCCTTCGGCGGTGAATTTCACCGCGTTGGCGATCAGGGGGTGAAGGGCCTGACGCAGGGCGCGGCCGTCGCAGTGGAAGCGCGACCGTTCCGGCAGACGGTCGTCGACGGCCAGGGTCAGCCCGCCCGCGTCGGCGGCGGTCCGGCTGGGCGTCAGGGCGTCGCGGGCGACGGCGGCGAGATCCAGCGGCTCGGGCGATATGGCATGTTCGCCACGCGCGAAATCGAGGATGTCCTCGACCAGCATCAGCAGGCCGTCGCTCGACTCGCGGATCTGGCGCGCCTGTCGCACCGCCTCGGCGTCGAGATCGGAACGGCCGGCGAGCAGGTCGGCGAAGCCGGCGACGCCGTTCAGCGGCGTCCGCATCTCGTGGCTCATCATGGCCAGGAAGCGCGAGCGGGCGGCGGCGGCGTTCTCGGCCACGCGGCGGGCTTCCTGGGCGGCGGCGGTGCGGGCGCGCAGCCGGGCCTCGAGCCGGCGCCGCTCGGTCATCACCGTGCTGATCGGCAGGACGGTGACGACCATGGCCAGCAGGAAGAGATTGTAGACGCCCAGCCGTCGGACCATGGGGGGCACGCTTTCCAGCCCCGGCAACTCGGGGAGGCGGCTGAGATGGACCGGTCCATGGCCGAGCAGGCTGGCGGCGCCGCTGACGAGGGCCAGCGCGATCAGGGAGCCGGCCGTCCAGGCAGGCGAAAGACGCAGGCCGATCAGCAGCATCGGCGGGAAGATCAGGAACATCAGCGGCGCGTCGGTCTGCCAGAAGACGGCCAGCGCCGCCGCCAGCACCAGTCCGACGAGCGCGACGCTCTCCTGCCGGCGCGCGGGGTCGGCCGAAGCGAAGCGGTGACGGCGGGCGAGCAGCAGCAGGACGGGGGTCACCAGCAGCAGGCCCAGTACCTCGATGGCGATGTAGTTCTGGGTGTGGAAGACCCAGGTCGTCCATGGCTGCGGAGAAAGGAAGGCGAGCGCGCCCATGCCCAGCAAGACCGATCCGGTCGCCGCGGGGAAGGCCGCGAGCAGGGCGAAACGGGCCAGCCGGCCCGGCCGGCGCAGATCGAGGGCGGCGCCGCAGACCCGGCGGGTCAGCACGGCCGCGCCCATGGCCATGCCGGTGTTGGTCAGGGCGTTGATCGCCAGCGAGGTCCACGGCGCGCCTCGCAGGCTGTTGGCGGCCATGTCGATCGCCACGGCGGCGATCAGGACCATGATGGCCGGCCGGCGCTGCAGCTGCAGCAGGGCGGCGACGATCACGCCGTTGGCCAGCCAGACAGTCGCCGTCCCGAACCGCGCCAGGGTCCAGTAGCCCAGCGCCAGGGCCGCCACATAGAGAAGCACATAGGCCCAGGCGGGCGGGCCCGCGACGCGACCCGCGTCATGCCTGAACAGACGCCAACGACCTTGCAAAGAGACCCCCTCCGGTCACTCCCGAACGGTTATCGGTAAGGCCTGACCGTAAACAAATCAGATGCATGGCGCGCTTTCGCCAAGGAACCGCCGTCCAACCGAGACCGTTTCCAGTCCCTCGCCCCGAGGCTCCGGATTGCATGTCAGACACCGTCACCGACCCGACCTTCCACCCGCCGGAGGAGGCTGTCGCATTCTACGAGGAGGCGCTTCGCCTGCTGAAGGAGAGCGGCATCCCCTTTCTGCTGTCCGGCACCTATGCGGTGACGGCCTATACGGGCATCCGGCGGCCGACCAAGGATCTGGACGTGTTCTGCAAGCCGGGCGACTACCCCCGCATCCTCGCCTTCTTCCAGGCGCGGGGGTTCCGCACCGACGTCGAGGACGAGCGGTGGATCGCCAAGGTGTGGAAGGACGACCAGTATTTCTTCGACGTGATCTTCGCCATGTCGAACGGCACCATCGCCGTCAGCGACAGCTGGTTCGGCGCGGACACGATCGAGGTGTACGGACACGAGGTCGCCATCACCCCGCCGACCGCCCTGATCCTGTCCAAGGTCTTCATCCAGGACCGCTACCGCTATGACGGGGCGGACGTGAACCACGTGATCCTGAAGCAGTCGGACGCGATCGACTGGAAATCCCTGCTTGGTCAGATGGACCTCTACTGGGAGGTGCTGATGGCGCACCTGGTCAATTTCCGCTTCGCCTATCCGACCGAGCGCGACCGGGTGCCGCGCTGGCTGATGACGGAGCTGACGGAGCGGCTGCACGCCCAGGTCAATCTGCCCGCGCCCCGGATCAAGGTCTGCCGCGGGCGGCTGTTCAGCCCCCGCGACTACATCGCCGACATCACCGAGTGGGGCTTCGGCGACATCGTCGGCAAGGGACTGGAGGAGCGACATGAATCCACTCACTGACGCCCATCCCGATCCGCAGACGCCGCAGCCGGGTCTCGAGGCGGGGCCGGCGAAGAAGCTGCGCGTCGCGGCGGTCGGCGACCTGCACGTCGGCGAAACCCATGACCGGCCGCATCGGGCCCTCTTCGAGCGCGTGCACGAGGATGCCGACGTGCTGTGCCTGTGCGGCGACCTGGTCAATTTCGGCAAGACGCGCGAGGTCGAGATCCTGCTCGAGGACCTGCGGGCCTGCCGCATTCCGATGGTCGGGGTGCTGGGCAATCACGAGCACGAATGCGGCCAGCCGGACGAGGTCACCGAGATGCTGTGCGACGCCGGGGTGAAGATGCTGACCGGCCAGGCCTATGAGATCGAGGGCGTCGGCTTCGCCGGCGGCAAGGGCTTCATCGGGGGCTTCGGCCGCTACATGCTGAGCCCGTTCGGCGAGGCCTCGATCAAGGCGTTCGTGCAGGAGGCGGTCGAGGACGCCAACCATATCGAGAACTCGATCCGCATGTTGAGGACCGAGCGCTCGGTGGTCTTGCTGCACTATTCGCCGATCGTCGACACCGTGATGGGCGAGCCGCCCGAGATCCACGCCTTCCTCGGCTCATCGCGTCTGGGCGAGACGGTGGACCGTTACGACAACATCAGCCTGGTGGTGCATGGCCACGCCCATCGCGGCGCGCCCGAAGGCCGGACCAACAAGGGCGTGCCCGTCTACAATGTGGCCCTGCCGGTGCTGAAAACCCTGGGGGATACGCCCTACCGGGTGTTCGAGGTCTGAAACGCCTCGCGCGGCCTGAAGCCCCGCCAGAAGGCCCACAGCGCCAGGGCTGCGGCGACGCCGAGGATGTCGGCCAGAAAATCGCCCCAGCTCGGATCGCGGCCGGTGAAACGCTGGACGATCTCGACGCCTCCGCCAATGGCGATCGCGACCGCGGCCGCCCAGGTCCGCGGCAGGCGGCGGAACAGGACCCCCAGACTCCAGAGGATCAGGCCGAAGGCGACGAAATGGGCCGCCTTGTCCCATATCCGGCTGGCGGATTCGACGTTCTGATACGGCCCGATCATCAGGGCGAGCAGAACCGTCATGACGACGGCGCCGGCGAGGCGGAGAAACAGACGCATCAGAGACAGGGGTTTCCTCGGGGATGGCCGTCCCTATCAGCCGGCGAGCAGAACCCAAACCCCCGTCGCGGCGAACCCGGCCGCCGCCGCGACCCGGATCCACTTCAGCGGCAGCTTCCGCGCGGCCGCCTCGCCGAGCAGCACCGCCGGACCGTTGACCAGCATCATGCCCAGCGACGAGCCGGCCACGACCAGCGGCAGGGACTGGAACTGGGCGGCGAGGACGGCGGTGGCGACTTGGGTCTTGTCGCCCATCTCGATGACGAAGAAGGCGGCGGTGGTGGTCCAGAACACGCCGGAGAAGGTCTTCTCGGTGGTGTCGGGCCGTTCGTCGAAGCGGTCCGGAACGAGCGCCCAGACCGCGAAGCCGAGGAAGGCGAGCCCGACGGCCCAGCGCACCCAGTCGCCTTCCATGAAATGGCCGAGGATCGTGCCGGCGAGGGCGGCGAAGGCGTGGTTGGCGAGGGTGGCGGCGAGGATGCCGAGCAGGATCGGCAGCGGGCGGCGCCAGGCCGCGGCCAGCATGATGGCCAGCAGCATCGTCTTGTCCCCGATCTCCGCGATGGAGACGAGGCCGGTCGAGATCAGGAAGGCGTCCAAGTCGTCTTCGTGCGCGGGAGCCTCGGCGGACAGACCTGTGGCGTTCGCAGCCGGGCTCCCGCGTGGATGCGCCCCTGCGAAGCCAGCGGTCTTGCCGAGGCCCGAAGGCCCTGCGCGCCATCCTCTCCGGGAAGAGGAAGCATGTTGACGCGAACCCCGCTGGGAGATGCGGGCGGCTACTCCCCGATGACGGGCGGGTGATTAGCCGGGCGCACCCGGCCGCGCAAGGTCAGCTGAAGGCGACAAAGATCAGGGCGACGACGGTGACGTCGACGGTGCGGGCGAGGAAGGTCAGCATGGCGGCGGTCCCGGAAGGCGGCGTTTGCGCCTTCCGTCAGCAAGGACCGTGCCGGAGCCTCAGACGTCGGTGTCGCTGGCCTTGCCCGGCCTGGGCCGGCGTTCGGCGGCGCCCGAATAGGCATTGCCGAGATAGGTCGAGCGGGCGGCGTCCAGCACCGGCGGCCCCCCCTTGAGCCCGCGCCGCTGGCCGGTCTGGCCGATCATCTGGGCGGCGAAGGCGGCGGCCGAGGCGTCCGCGGCGGGCGCCGGGGCAGGTCTTGCCGGGGGGGCGGCAGGTTCAGCGGGGAAGTCCGTGGGCACGAGGGCGCGCGAGGCGGAGGCTGCGCGGCGCTCGGCGGCGCGGCGGTCGCGCTCGCGGCGGTCGTCGCGGCGCTGCACAGGCCCGACGGGGCTGACCTCGTCAGCCATGCTCAGCCGCCCGTCTTGCCGGAGAGCCGGTCGAGCTGGCTGCGCATCTCGTCCATCTGGCGGCGCATCTCGTCCAGCGGATCGGCGGCGGCCTGTTCCGGCGAGGGGGCGGCGGCGGGCCGGGCTGCGCCGGCGGCGTTGAAGCCGGGCCACATCTTCATGGCCTCGGCGAACATGGCCATGTTGCGCTTCACCGCCTCATCCAGCAGTCCGGCCCCGGGCGCCGCGCCGAAAGCCTTGGAGAACTGCCCGCGCATCTGCTCTTGCTGGCGGGTGAAGGCGTCGAGCGACATTTCCAGATAGGAAGGCAGCACGCCCTGCATCTGGCCACCGTAGAAGCCGATCAGTTGGCGGAGAAACTGGACCGGCAGCAGGGCCTCGCCGCGGCTTTCCTCCTCGAAGATGATCTGGGTCAGGATCTGGCGGGTCAGATCGTCGTTGGTCTTGGCGTCATAGACCACGAACTCGACCCCCTCGCGCACCATGCGGGCGAGGTCCTCGAGGGTGACATAGGCGGAGGTGGCGGTGTTGTAGAGCCGCCGGTTGGCGTACTTCTTGATGACGACCGTTTCGCCGGCTCCGGACTTCTTGTCAGCCACGCGCAATCCCCGATCCTGTTGCAACGCCGCACTATGCTGCGCTGCGGAGGAGAAAGTCTAGCCGAGCGCGGCTGGGGCCAGCACCACGCCGACCAGCACCGCGGCCCAATGGGTCATCGCGCCGGTGACGACGAAGCCGTGCCAGATGGCGCGGCGGAACTTCACCCGCGGGCTGATGAAGACGAAGACGCCGGCCGTATAGATCAGCCCGCCGATAACCAGCAGGGCGAGCGCGATCGGATGCACCGTCTCGATCATCGGCTTGAGCGCCAGCACCGCCAGCCAGCCGAACCCGATGTAGACGGCGCTCCAGAAGGCGTCCGAGATGCGCGGCGCGATCAGTTTGACGAACACCCCGCCCAGAGCGATGGCCCAGACCAGCAGGGTGAAGCCGACGGCCCAGGCGCCCTCGAAGCGCTGGGTGGTGAAGGGGGTGTAGCTGCCGGCGATCATCAGGAAGATGGCGGCCTCGTCCATGCGCCGCAGGATCGGACGGGCGGCGCAGGGCCGGGTCTGGTTGTAGATGGTCGAGACCGTCAGCATGACGATCAGGCACAGGGCGTAGGCGGCGGTGGCGAAGACGGCCCCGACGCCGGAATAGAGCGCAGCCAGAACCGCCAGCACGATCCCGCCCACCGCGGCCAGGGTCAGGCCGACGACGTGGACGACCAGATCGGCGGTCTTCTCGGCCGGCGTCCGGTAGTGTTCGACCATGTCGAGTTCGTCCGGCGTGCAGACGTGCCGGGCCAGTTTCTTCATCCGCATGAGCATGGGCCCTTCAAGCCGTTCGCTCCCCTGTTCGTTCCCGAGAGACTGCGGCCCGGGCCATGACCATCCGCTGAACAGCGGCCTGCGAGGGTGACGAAAGGTTCGGAATGCGGCAGAAACGGCACGAATTCTTTCCCGCGGCCTAACGCCTCCCCCTTCGTAGGGCCGCTTCCCCGAGGTCAGTCAAATGTCAGTCGAAGTGGTCATCGTCTCCGCGGCGCGCACGCCGGTCGGATCCTTTCTCGGCGCGCTGTCGTCGCTTCCGGCGGCGAAACTGGGCGAGGTCGCCATCCGCGCCGCGCTGGAACGGGCCGGCGTCGATCCGTCCGAGGTCGACGAGGTGATCCTGGGCCATGTGCTGCAGGCCGCGGCGGGTCAGGGGCCGGCGCGTCAGGCGGCCATGGGCGCGGGCGTCCCGAAGGAGGTTCCGGCCTGGAGCCTGAACCAGCTTTGCGGCTCTGGCCTGCGCGCCGTGGCCCTGGCGCTCATGGCCGGGGCGCGCGCCCACCCTCAGCACCATGACTTCGTGGGCACGCTTGGTGGCGACCAGGACGGCCAGCGGCCCCTGGTCGCTCGAGGCCACCAGCGAGTTCGACGGCCAGACGTCGAGCGCCTTCATCTCGGCGCGGTAGCGCT
>JBGTSL010000075.1:0-7546 GCA_041940325.1 Brevundimonas sp. | reverse complement strand
TGGAGTAAGAGCCCACCGCGTGCCTGGCAACAGGGACGGCATGGCAAGCCCCGCCTGGAGCAAGACCGAATAGGGACGTCGCGCGGACCTCGGTTCGCAGGGTTCACCGCCCGAGGCGTCCGGGTAGGTCGCGAGAACCGGTCAGCAATGGCCGGTCCAGAGGAATGATCGTCACCGCTCTCCGGAGCGGAACAGAACCCGGCTTACAGGCCGTCTGACCCTCTCTTTCTGAGCGCTACCGCTAGCTGCGCGGCGGCTCGCTGCTTGAGCGCCGGGGTGCAGTCGCGCGTTAGCCTGTTGCGTCGCAACATTCATCCACAGCCTGTCTATACTTCTGATGTTCTATGTATGTTCCGATATCTACAGCGTTCGGGCCAACGGTCAAGGTTAACTTCCGTCAACTAATCCCATTGAGACCCATTTCATCCCATGCTATCCCATAGGCTTCGGATTGGGGTTGGCGAGCGCGGGGATGCGCTCGAGACGCAGAGGGGCGGATCGAAGGGTCCGAGTTTGGGCAGGGCGTGTTTCTCTCGACCTATGAGAAACAACTGGACGGCAAGCGCCGCCTGCTGATCCCGCAGGAGTTCCGCACGACTGACAACGGCGCCGAGCACGGCGTGTTCTGCTTCTTCTCGATCGAGTCTGACTGCCTCGAGGCTGGCGGCGACAAGCTGATGGCCGAATACGTCTCGATGATCGAGGAACTGCCCTTCGGCGACGACGTACGCACGGCGCTGGAGGAGACCTTCTACGCCGGGCAGCGTCCGCTGGCCTATGATGGCGGCGGCCGCATCACCCTGCCGGAACATCTCTGTCAGGACGCGGGGCTGGGCGAGGACGTGATTATCGTCGGCCTGGGTTCGCGCTTTCAGATCTGGGACCGAGCCCGCTGGAACGCCCGTCGCGACGAGCGCCGGGCGCTGGCCCGTCAGGCGGTGCGTGAGCGCGGCGAGGCCGGGCGCAAGGCCCTGCTGGCCGGACGGCGTCCGGGCGGGGAGGGCGCATGACTTCGCCGCACGCCCCCGTTCTGCTGGCCGAGGTGCTCGAGGCGCTGGCTCCGGGACCCGGCGATGTGATCATCGACGCCACCTTCGGCGCGGGCGGCTACACCCGGGCCATCCTCGCGACCGGGGCCACGGTCATCGCTCTCGACCGCGACCCCACCGTGCAGCCGCACGCCGACGCCGTCGCCAACGACTTCCCCGGCAAGTTCCGGCTGATCCGCACGCCCTTCTCGGGTCTGGCCGGGGCCTTCGCGGAGAGCGGCGAAGCGAAGCTGGACGGGGTGGTGTTCGACATCGGCGTGTCGTCGATGCAGCTGGACCAGGCCGGGCGCGGCTTCTCCTTCATGCGCGACGGGCCGCTGGACATGCGGATGTCCGACGAGGGCGCCACCGCCGCCGACATCGTCAACGAGTGGGACCACGGACCGCTGGCCCACATCTTCAAACTCTACGGCGACGAGCGGCAATCGGGCCGCGTGGCGACGGCCATCCTGCGCCGCCGGGCCGAGAAGCCCTTCACCCGCACCCTCGATCTGGCCGAGGTGGTCGAGAAGGCGCTGGGCGGCCGCCGCGGCGCGCCGATCCACCCAGCCACCCGGGTGTTCCAGGCCCTGCGGATCGCTGTCAACGACGAGCTGGGCGAACTGCGCGCCGGGCTGGAGGCGGCCGAGGCGACGCTGGAGTCCGGCGGCCGGCTGGCGGTGGTCACCTTCCATTCGCTCGAGGACCGCATCGTCAAGGCGTTCCTGACCGAGCGGAGCGGCAACGCGCCGGGCGGCTCGCGACACGCGCCGGTCGCCGTCGATCCGCGCAAGCCCAGCTTCACCCTGTCGTTCAAGGGCGCGCGCGAGGCGGGCGAGGAGGAGCGCGCCGCCAATCCCCGCGCCCGCTCGGCCCGGCTGCGCGCCGCCGTCCGCACCGACGCCCCGGCCTGGGGGAGGATCGCGGCATGAGGGCGGCCGGAACCCTGAAGCGCATCTTCGACTGGAAGGTCCGCGGCGTCCGCTGGGTCGAGATCATCGGCCTGATGCTGGTCGCGGCGATGATCTTCTCGGTCTATCTGGCCAAGGCCGCGGCGGCGAGCGAGAGCGCCCGCATCGCCAGCCTCGAGCGCCAGATCACCCAGAACGGCCAGCGCGTCCGCCTGCTGCGGGCCGAGGTCGCTCGTCTTGAGCAGCCGGGCCGCCTGGAAGCCCTGTCGCGCGCCGCCGGGCTGGAGCCGGTCGACGTGCACCGGCAGGCGACCGCGGCGAGCCTGCCGGAACTCGCTCCGATTCCCGAGCCGGAGCCGGTCGTCATTGTCTCTCCGACGATTCCAGCCGGCCCCGGTGCCGCCGAACCCGCCCCCGTCGCGGAGGTCGCGCAATGAGCGTGCACGACGATCCGCACGCCTGGAATCGCCCCGCCCCCGGCCGTCCGCGCGGCGGCATCTCCATGCCGTCGTGGCGTTGGCTGACCGAGATCATGTGGCGGATCGAACATTCGTTCGGCCGCGCCCGCGCCGACGCCCGGCCCGAAGAGGACACCCGGGTCCGCATCTTCGTCATCCTGTGCCTGTTCTCGGCGGTGTTCGTCTGCCTGGCCCTCGGCGCCGTCAACGCCGCCCTGCTGGCCCCGAAGGGCGGCGTTTGGTCGGGCGGTCATCCAAACGCCGTGGATCGGGCCGACGTGGTCGACCGCAACGGCGCCCTGCTGGCCACCAACATCGTGCATTACGGCCTCTACATCGACCCGGCCGAGGTGTGGGATCGACAGGCCGCCGCGGCCCAGATCAAGCGGGCGCTGCCCCGCATCTCGACCAGCCGGCTGAACAGGGTGCTGTCCGGTGACCGCCGGCTGATCGTCATGCCGGGCCTGACCCCTGGCGAGAAGGCGGCTGTGCACGCCCTCGCCCTGGGCGGGGTGACCTTCGAGCCGGAGGACCGCCGGGTCTATCCACTGGGCGTTTCAGCGACCCACGTGCTGGGCGTCACCGACACTGGCGGGCAGGGCATCACCGGCGCCGAACTGGCCTTCAACAAGGAGATCCGCGACGCCGGCGCACGCGGCGAGGACTTCCCCCTGTCGATCGACCTGCGCGTCCAGGGCGTGCTCGAGAACGAACTGGCCCGCGCCGTCGAGGAGAGCCAGGCCAAGGGCGCCGTGGGCATCATCGCCGACGTCCAGACCGGCGAGGTCCTCGGCATGGCCAGCTGGCCGACCACCGACCGGCTGAACCGCGCCACTTCGGCCCACTACGAGATGGGGTCGGTGTTCAAGACCTTCACTGTCGCCGCCGGTCTCGACACCGGCCGGGCGGACATGAACACCCTGTTCGACGCCTCCGAAGCCTTCATGATCGGCAACCGCCGGATCACCGACTTCCACGCCACCAACCAGGTGCTGACGCTGGAGGAGGTCTACCTTCACTCGTCCAACATCGGCACCTCGCGCCTCGCGGTCGAGATGGGACCGGCGACGATGCGGGACTATTTCACCCGCTTCGGTCTGCTGGACGCCGCGCCGATCGAACTGCACGAGTCGGCCCGGCCGCGCCGCCCGAACAAGTGGGACGACTCAACCCTGGCCTCGCTGTCGTTCGGCTACGGCATCATGATCACGCCGCTGCAGATGTCGGCGGCCATGGGCGCCCTGACCAACGGCGGCCGGTTCATCCCGCTGACCCTGCGCAAGGGCGGCCTGCCCAACGCCGAGGTCCGCCAGGTGGTCAGCCCCGAGACCTCGCTGACCCTGCTGGATCTGCTGCGCCGCAATGTGGTGCGCGGGTCCGGCGGCCGGGCCGATGCTCCGGGCTTGCGGGTTGGCGGCAAGACCGGCTCAGCCAACAAGCTGGTCAACGGCCGCTATGACCCGACCCACGCGGTCGGCACCTTCGCCGCCGTCTTCCCGGCCGACGGGCCGCTGAACGCCCGGCGCTATTCGATCCTGATCCTGATCGACGAGCCGGGCAGCTATCCCCGCACGGGCGGCTTCGTGGCCGCGCCGGCCGTCGGCCGCATCGCCGACCGCATCGCCCCCTTCCTCGGCGTCGAGCGCCGCGCCGACCCCTACCGCACCGCCTTGGGCGAGAAGATCCCTGCCTTCGAGGATGTCGAGGGGGACGGGCGATGAGCGCCGCCGCCTCGATCAAGCTGTCCGACCTCCTGCGCCGCGACGTGCCGGCCGATCCGGTCATTACCGGCGTCACCGCCGACAGCCGCAAGGTGGCCCCCGGCAGTCTGTTCGTGGCCCTGCCGGGCAGCGCCGCAGATGGCCGCGCTTTCATCCCGCAGGCTCTGTCGCAAGGCGCGGCGGCCGTGCTGGCTCCGGCTGACACCGACGCGACCCTGGCCCCGGTGCTGATCACTTCCGGCGACGTGCGGCGCAGCTATGCCATCGCTGCACGGAGCTTCTACGGCGCACAGCCGGCCACCTGCGTGGCCATCACCGGCACCAACGGCAAGACCTCGGTGGCCGCCTTCTGCCGCCAGATCTGGGCCTCGCTCGGCCTGTCCGCCGCGAGCATGGGGACGCTGGGGGTTTTGAAGCAGACGGGTAACGTTAATCAGGCCTTGACGGGCCCCGGCCTGACCAGCCCCGACGCCGCCGACGCGGCCCGGATGCTGGCCGATCTGGCCGCCGGCGGCGTGACCCATCTGGCGCTCGAGGCCTCGTCGCACGGCATCGACCAGCGCCGGCTTGACGGGGTGTCGCTGAAGGCGGCGGCCTTCACCAACCTGACCCAGGACCACCTCGACTATCACGGCGACATGGAGGCCTATCGCGCCGCCAAGCTGCGCCTGTTCGACACCCTCCTGCCGCGCGGCCGGACAGCGGTGCTGAACGCCGACAGCGACGCCTATTCCAGCTTCGCGGCCGCCTCGATCATGTCCGGGTTGGGTGTCATGGGCGTGGGCGAGCGGGGCCGGGACCTGACGCTGGTGGCCCGCCAGGCCGTGCCGGAAGGGCAGCGCCTGACCCTCGACGTGCGGGGGGCGCTGCACGAGGTGCTGTTGCCGCTGGCCGGCGCCTTCCAGGCCTCGAACGCCCTCGTCGCCGCCGGTCTGTGCATCGCCGCCGGGGAGACGCCGGAGCGGGTCCTCTCGGGCCTCGAGCACATCACCGGCGCCCAGGGCCGCCTGCAGCGCATCCCGGGGCCGGGGCGCGGCGAGGTCTATGTCGACTACGCCCACACGCCCGATGGCCTCGAGACGGTGCTGAAGGCGCTGCGTCCGCACGCGACCGGCCGTCTGATCGTGGTCTTCGGGGCTGGCGGCGACCGCGACCGGGCCAAGCGGCCGCTAATGGGCGAGATCGCCGGACGGCTGGCCGACCTGGCCATCGTCACCGACGACAATCCGCGCTCGGAAGACCCCGCCGCCATCCGCAAGGCGGTGCGCCAGGGCTGTCCAAAGGCGCAGGAGATCGGCGACCGTCGCGCCGCCATTCGCCACGCCATCGAACAGATGCGTGACGGAGATGTGGTGGTGATCGCCGGAAAAGGGCATGAGCAGGGACAGATCGTCGGCGGCGTGACCCATCCGTTCGACGACGTCACCGAAGCCGCCGAAGCCCTGCGCCTCCATGCCTGATCACGACCCGCTCTGGACCTCCGCCGAAATCGAACAGGCCACGGGCGGACGCCTGTCGGGCGACCGGTTCGAGGCGACGGGCATCACCTACAACAGCCGCGAGATCGTGCCGGGCGATCTGTTCCTGGCCCTGAAGGGCGCGCGCGACGGACACGACTTCGCCGCCTCGGCCTTCGCCGCAGGCGCGGCCGGGGCGATCACCGAACATCCGGTCGAGGGCGGCCCGTCGGTGGTGGTGGCCGACACCCTGCGCGCTCTGGAAGCCCTCGGCATGGCGTCCCGCGATCGCAGCCCGCACGTCCGCCGCGGCGCCGTCACCGGCTCGGTCGGCAAGACCAGCGTCACCCAGGCGATCAAGGCCGGCCTCGACCTCGCCGGCCCGGCCCACGCCTCGATCAAGAGCTACAATAACCACATCGGCGTGCCCCTGACCCTCGCCCGCATGCCGCGCTCGACCGCCCGCGCGGTGTTCGAGGTCGGAATGAACGCGCCCGGCGAGATCGCGCCCCTGTCGAGGATGGTCCGGCCCCACGCCGCCTGCGTCACCACCGTCGGCCCGGTGCACATAGAGGCCTTCGCCGACGGAGAGGCGGGGGTTGCGCGGGAGAAGGCGTCGATCTTCGATGGCCTGGTCGACGGCGGATCCTCGATCATCAATGGCGATAATCCGTGGTCTGACCTCATGGTGGAGATCGCCTGCGAGAAAGGGCCGGTGTTGCTGTTTGGGACGGGTCCCCAGCACTACGGACGGCTGCTCGACTTCACCCCGTTTGAGGGCGGCGCGCGCGTGAAGGCCGAAATTGACGGCAAGGCCCTGGACTACTCCCTCCGCCAGTCCGGCTTTCATTGGGGCCTGAACAGCCTGTGCGTCCTGCTGATGCTCGAGGCGCTGGATGTGCCGCTTGAGACCGGTCTGGCGGCCCTGGCCGATTTCGAACCGCTGGCGGGTCGGGGTCAGACGATGGTGGTCAAGGCGCCGGGCGGGGCCTTCACCCTGATCGACGAGAGCTCCAACGCCAATCCGCTGTCGATGGCCGCCGGCTTCCGCAGCCTCGGCGCCAAGCCCGTCACGTTGGGCGCCCGCCGCGTCGTCGTGTTGACGGATATGCTGGAGCTCGGCGAGCAGTCCCGGGCCCTGCACGAGGGTCTGCGCTCGCCGATCGTGGCCGCCGGCCTCGACCTGGTTCACACCGCCGGCCCCGAGATGAAGCGGCTTCACGATGTCCTGCCGCCGGAGCGCCGGGGTCTCTGGCGCGAGACCGCCGCCGAGCTCGCCGCCGAGGCCGCCCGACTGGTTGCGCCGGCCGACATCGTCATGGTCAAGGGATCGAACGGCTCGAAGGCCTCTCTGGTCGCCAAAGCCCTCGCCGCGCTCGGAGGAGCCGTCTGATGTTCTATCTGCTGTATCTCCACTACGCCGACATCGCGCAGGACTATCCGCTGCTCAATCTCGTGCAGTACCAGACGGTGCGCGTCGCCCTCGCCATGGCCACGGCCATGATCGTCGCCGTCGCCATGGGCAGCCGCTTCATCGCCTGGATGCGGGTCAAGCAGGGCAAGGGGCAGCCGATCCGTTCGGATGGCCCGGTGTCGCACCTGTCCAAGGTCGGCACCCCGACCATGGGCGGGCTGATGATCCTCGCCGGCATCGCCGTCGCTGTCCTGCTGTGGGGTGACCTGACCAATCCCTACATCTGGATCGTCAGCTTCGTGACCGCCGCCTTCGGGGTGCTGGGCTTCATCGACGACTACGCCAAGGTGTCGAAACAGACCTCGGCCGGCCTGACCTCGAAGCAGAAGCTGGTCGCCCAGGTCATCGTCTCGGTCATCGCCGGCGTCCTGACGGTACTGTGGATGACGGCCTCGCCGACCACCCCCAACCTCGAGACCTCGATCGCCTTCCCCTTCTTCAAGGAGGTGCTGCTCAACGTCGGCTGGTTCTACGTGGCCTTCGCCGCCTTCACTCTC
>JBGTSL010000074.1:0-7547 GCA_041940325.1 Brevundimonas sp. | reverse complement strand
GACGTTGGACCGGCCGGCGAAGGCCACCTCGGGCAGGTCGGGGTCGGGCAGCTGCTCGATCTTCGCGCAGCCCAGGACGAAGGTGGCCGGGCGCGCGAACAGGATGCGCGCCTGCTCCAGCTCCTCGTCGGTGAAGTCGTCCACCTAGGCCTTCGCCTTCTTCATCCGCGCCAGGAAGTCGTCGATCGGATTGGCGGCCTTGAGGCGGTGCATGATGATGTACTGCTGGAAGATGGTCAGGATGTTCGACCACGCCCAGTAGATCAGCAGGCCGGCCGGGAAGGTGGCCATGATGAAGGTGAAGACGATCGGCATCAGCTGGAAGATGCGGCGCTGCATCGGGTCGGGCGCCTGGGGGCTCATGGCCATCTGCAGCCACATCGTCAGGCCGTAGAAGATGGCCAGCACGCTTAGGGCGAAGGTGCCGCCGAGAAGCCCGCCGATCAGGGGCGCCGACGACGGGTCCCACGGGATCAGGCCGAACAGGTTCCAGATGGTGGTCGGGTCCGGCGCCGAGAGGTCGCGGATCCAGCCGAAGAAGGGCTGGTGGCGCATCTCGATGGTCACGAACAGCATCTTGTAGACGGCGTAGAAGACCGGAATCTGGAGCAGCAGCGGCAGGCAGCCGGCCAGATGATTGATCTTCTCCTTCTGGTACAGGGCCATCAGCTCCTGCTGCTGCTTCTGCGGCTCGTCGGGATGCTTCTTCTTGATCTCCTCCATCTTCGGCTGGAGGTTGCGCATCTTCGACATGCTCTCGTAGCTCTTGTTGGCGAGCGGGAACATGATCAGGCGCACGGTCAGGGTCAGGGCCAGGATGGCGAGGCCGAAATTGCCGAGGATGCCGTAGAAGAACTCGACCACGATGAAGATCGGGCGGGTCAGGAACCACAGGAAGCCCCAGTCGATCGCATAGATGAAGCGCGGCAGGTCGAGGCTGTCCTGATAGCCGGACAGGATTTCGGCCCGCTTGGCTCCGGCGAACAGGCGGCGCGTCTCGGTGATCTGGGTGTTGGGCTGGATGGTGTGCGGCTCGCCCAGCATGCCGGCGAGGTGGACCTTGTCGGCGGGTTCGCCGGCGCCGCTGGCGCGGAATTCGGCCTCGATACGCTCGTCCTGGTCGGGGATCAGGGCGGCCATCCAGTATTTGTCGGTGATGCCCAGCCAGCCGCCGGTCGACTCGTGCTCGTCGGGGGCCTTCTCCTTGCCCCACTTGCCGTACTTCAGCTGGGTCGTCGAATAGGCCTTGCCGTCGCCGAAGGTGCCGATGGCGCCCTCGTGCAGGACCTGGTTGCGGCCGAGGGTGGACGGCACGCCCTGGCGCATCACCGTGGCGGCGGGGGTCAGGGTCACCGCCTGGCCGCTGAAGTTGGCGACCGTGTCGGTGATCGTGAAGACGTACAGCTCGTCGACGCTGATACGGCGCGTGAAGCGCAGGCCGGCGCCGTTGTCCCAGGTCAGCACGACCGGCGTCGTCGGGGTCAGGGTCGCGCCCTGGGTCAGCCGCCAGGGGGTGTTCGGGCCAGGGACGCCGCCCGGGATATTGGGGCCGCTCCAGCCGAACTGGGCGAAGAAGGCGTGCTCCATGCCCTCGGGACGGAACAGTTCGACCGCGGGCGCGTCCGCGGCGATGGTCTCACGGTAGTTGGTCAGGAACAGGTCGTCGATGCGGCCGCCGGTCAGCGACAGCGAACCCTTCAGGGTCCCGGTCTCGATCGGCACCCGCGCCCCGTTCGCCCCGAGCGCCACGGTGCGGTCCTCGGTGAAGACGGCGGCGCTGGGCTGGGGCGCGGTGATCGGTCCCGACGCGGCCTCCGCTGCGGCCGTTTCCTGGGCGGCGCGGCGCTTCTGCGCCTGCGGCTCCATCACGAAGAAGCTGTAGGCCAGCAGCATGATCGACGCGATCACGATGAAGATGATCGTGTTGCGGCTGTTATTCTGGGGGGGCATGGAGATCAGGAATCCTGGCCGGCGGGCAAGTTCGGGGCTTGGGGCGCGACAGAAGGCGCCGGCCGCGGGGTCGCGAGCCTTGTAAGCGCCGATTTCACATCGTCAAGCAAACGGTCCCACGGACGGTCCGCCGTGCCCATGCGGGCGATGAAGACATAATCGCTGCCCGGCCGCGCCAATTGCGGCGCAAGCGCGCGGGCGGCCTCCCGCAGGCGGCGTTTGGCGCGGTTGCGGATAACGGCGCCGCCGATCTTGCGCGTGGCGGTGAAGCCCAGCCGCACGGTCGGATCGCCGTCGCCCCGGTCCAGCCGCTGCACGACCACGGCGCCGCGGGCCTCTGAAACGCCTTTCGCGGCCGCCAGGAACTGGGGCCGCGTCTTCAGGCGTTCGATTTTGAACGATTCGGCCATGCGCCCTGCACAGGCGCCGGACGACTTAGGCCGTCAGGCGCTTGCGGCCCTTGGCGCGGCGGCGCTGGACGATCTTCTGTCCGTTCTTGGTGGCCATCCGCGAACGGAAGCCGTGACGGCGCTTGCGCACGAGTCGCGACGGCTGATAGGTCCGCTTCACGGTCGGCTCCTGGGACTGAAAACAAGGTGGGCGGCGGAAAGTGGTCCGTCGCGGGAAGGGCGGGCGTATAAGCGGGGAAGCCCGTGGTGTCAACGCCGCGGGGCGCCAGCGGAGAGACGATGCACCGGGTGAAACGCTTCCTGCCCCTGATCGCGCTGGGATGCGTCATCGCGCTGATCTTCGCCATGGGCTGGAACCGCTACCTGTCGCTCGACACCCTGCGCGACCACGGCCAGACCTTCCGCGACTTCACCGCCGCCAACTATCTCCTCAGCCTGCTGGCGCTGATGCTGCTGTTCGCGGTGCTGACCGCCAGCGTGGTGCCGGGGGTGTTCTTCGTCACCATCACCGCCGGCTATCTGTTCGGTCCGTGGGTGGGCGGGGTCTCGACCTCGATCGCGGCCACGGCCGGGGCGCTTGTGGTCTACGCCGTCACCCGCAGCGCGCTGGGAGAGTCGCTCAGGCGCAAGGCCGAGCGCGACGCCGGATTGATGCAGGCGGTCTGCACCGCAATCGACCGCGACACCTTCTGGTATGTGCTGGGGGCCCGCCTCGCGGTGGTGGTGCCGTTCCACATGATCAACATCGCCGCCGGGATGATGGCGGTGCGGCTCGGGCCCTATAGCCTCGCCACGGTGATCGGCCTGTTGCCAGCGCACATCATCTACTGCTGGATCGGCGCGCGGCTGAACATCCTGCTGGCGACCGACCCGAATCCGGACTTCCAGGCCCTGTTCGCCCAGTTCTGGGCCCCGATGACCGGGGTCTTCGTCCTCGCCGTCGTCCTGCCTTTCGCCATGAAGGGGCTACAGGCGGCGATGCGGAGGCGGCGGGCGGGATGAACCACGCAGCGATTGGCCCAAGCTTTGCGTTAGAGGAGGCATGAGCGAGGCGCGGCAGCCCCCGGGAAACGACGGCGAACGGCGCCTGCGCCTGCCCGACGACTGGCGCGAGCGGCTGCGCTTCCATGCGCCCGACGCCTTGGCGTGGCGGCTGCTGCTGCTGACCTTCGTGTTCACGGCGGTCGTGGAGGTGCTGATCGTCGCCCCGAGCGCCGCCAGCTTCCACGAACGCTGGTTGCGCGACCGGCTGCAGTCGGCCGAACTGGCTTCGGTCGGGGTCGAGGCCCTGCCCTATTCGGCGGTCGAGGACGACGTGGCCGAACAACTGCTGGCCATCGGCGGGGTGCAGGCGGTGGTGGTCGGCGATCAGGGCGTGCGGCGGCTGCTGCTGCAGGCTCCGAACCTGCCGCGCACGCCGGACCTGATCGACCTGCGCGAAGATCGTCCGGTCACCCGGCTGCTGGATCCGTGGCGGACCCTGTTCGGGCACCCGGACCGGTCGATCCGGGTGCAGGGGCGGCCGCGTTACCGGTCGGGCGACTTCATCGAGATCCTCGCCCCCGCCGAGCCGCTGAAGCAGGAACTTCGGACCTTCCTGCTCAACAGTCTCCTCGTCTCGCTGCTGATCTCGCTGGTGGCCGGCGGCCTGCTCTACGGTGGACTGGCCTTCCTCGTGCTGCAGCCCCTGCGGCGCGTGACGCGCTCGATCGAGCGGTTCGCCGTCGATCCCGAGGCCGAGGGCGATCCGCCGGGCGACCGGCACGACGAGATCGGTCGGGTCGAGCGCGAACTGGCGCGAATGCAAGGCGAGGTGCGCCAGTCGCTGCGCTCGCGGGCGCGGCTGGTGGCCTTGGGCGAGGCGGTGGCCAAGATCAATCACGACCTGCGCAACATGCTGACCTCGGCCCAGATCGCCTCCGAGCGGCTGGCCGACTCGCCGGACCCTCAGGTGGCCAAGGCCCTGCCGCGACTGGAACGGGCGCTGGGCCGGGCCGCCGCCCTGTCGCGCAACGTGCTGGAATACGGCCGCAGCGAGGAGCCGGAGCCGCAGAGGGTCCGCCTCGCGCTCGGGACCGCCGTCGCGGTCGCCGCCGAGGATGCGGGCCTGTCGAGCGAAGGGGTGCGGCTGACCAAGGCCATACCGGCGCGGTTCACGGCCCACGCCGACCCCGATCAGCTGCATCGCATCCTCGTCAATCTGATGCGCAACGCCCGTCAGGCCATCGAGGGCGACGCCGCCCGGGTGGGTCGCAAGGGCGTGGTCAGGGTGACCGCCGTCCGCGAGGGCGACCAGGCGGTCATCCGCATCGCCGACAACGGCCCCGGCATACCGCCCCGTCTGGCCGACCAGCTGTTCGAGCCCTTCGTCAGCGGTCGCAGTTCCGACGGCACCGGCCTGGGCCTGACCATCTCGCGGGAACTGGCCGTCAGCCACGGGGGGGAGCTGCGTCTTGTGGACACCGGACCGGAAGGCACGACCTTCGAATTACGGCTGCCCGACTGAGGGAGGGGAGCGGCGCCAAATCGCCCGACCGGCGTTATCCCTCGCAGACCGCCGCGAAACGGCCCAGCCTGAGGGCCAGGCCTTTGCACAAAGGAGCCCGTGATGATCCGATCGACCCTGACCGCCGCCGTCGCCCTGACGCTCGCCGCGGCGCCCGTCCTCGCCCAGACCGCGCCGTCTCCGACCAGCGCCCAGCCGGGATCGGAGGAATGGCTGCGCCAGCGCGGCGAGATGTACAGCCGGGCCCCCGACGCCGAACAGGACCCCGCCGAGGTCGCCGCCACGGCCCGGCTGAACGCCGAGATCGCCGCCCGCAACGCCGCCGCCGCCGAGGCCGAGGCGGGGGCCATGGCCGCCTTCGAGGACCGCAACGCCGCCTGGCGGGCGGAGAACGCCCGGCTCGAGACCGAACGGGCCCAATGGGAGGCGAACGACGCCGCCGCCCGGGCCGCCCAGGCCCAGTGGGCGCGCGAGCAGGCCGCCTGGGAGGCGCAGATGGAGGCGTGCCGCCGCTCCGGCCGGGTCTGCGTGACCGCGCCGCCGCGCTACTGAGCCGGACCTGACGCCCGCGCCGGCGTTGCGAAGCCCGCACGCCCGTGACACCGTGCGCGCCTCCGGGGACCGCCATGACCGACGCCGCCGCCGACGATCCGCCGCCCGCCGCCGTGAGGGCCGCCGACACGCCGGTCGCCGGGCGGCGGGCGGACCGGTCCTTGCCGGGCGGGCGGACCGACACCTGGCGCCATCCTTTGCCGGTGCGGATTACTCACTGGATCAATGTCGCCGCCGTGGTCGTCCTGCTGATGAGCGGGCTGAACATCCTGGCGGCCCACCCGCATCTCTACTGGGGAATCCGCTCGGCCTTCGCCGATCCCTGGCTGAGCACGCCGACGGTCCCGGACTGGCTTCTGATCCCGCAGGGCCGCAACCTCGCCGAGGCGCGCAACTGGCATTTCCTGTTCGCCTGGGTCTTTGTCGCCAACGGCCTGGTCTATCTGACCTGGGGTCTGGCCAGCGGGCGCTTCAAACGCCGGCTGCTGCCGACCGGCCGGGACCTGCGCGGCTTCTGGCCGTCGGTAAAGGAACACGCTCGCTTCCACTTCCCGACCGACGACCACGCCCGCACCTATAATGTCATCCAGAAGCTGACCTATCTGGCCATGGTGCTGGTCATCCTGCCGATGATGCTGATCACCGGCCTGTCGATGTCGCCCGCCTTCAACGCCGTCGGCGGGGTTCTGCTCGAGATCATGGGCGGGCGGCAGTCGACGCGGACGCTGCACTTCATCTCGGCCGGACTGATCGTGGCCTTCATCGTCGTCCACGTCGGACTGGTGATCTGGACCGGCTTCCTCAACAACATGCGGTCGATGATCACCGGCTGGTTCAGGATCGAGCCGCCGGGTTCGACGGCCGGGCCGAAGCTTCGGCGACGTGACAAGGGGGACGCCTCATGAACCGCCGCCGCTGGCTGACCGGGGCCTTCGCGACGACCGCCGCCGCCTTCCTGTCCGCCTGCGGCGAGGCCAGCTGGCGGCTGTCGGAACAGGCGCGGCGCATGGGCGAGGGGCTGACGCGGCGGGCGCAGCGGCTGCTGATCCCGCGCGACGCCTTGGCGCCGACCTACAGCCGGGCCGAGATTTCGCCGGACTTCCGGGCCAACGGCTCGGTCGATCCGGCGGCGGCCGACTACGTGGCGCTGAAGGCGGGCGGCTTCGCCGGCTACCGGCTGGTCGTAGACGGACTGGTCGAACGGCCGATGTCGCTGAGCCTCGAGGCGCTGCGCGCCCGGCCGCCGCAAACCCAGATCACCAAACACGACTGCGTCGAGGGCTGGACCTCGATCGGCGAATGGACCGGGGTGCGGCTGGAGACCCTGCTCGACGAGGCCGGGCTGAAACCCGAGGCCCGCTACATCGTCTTCCACTGTTTCGACGCCCTCGATCAGCGCGAGGACGGCGAGCGGTATTATGAGAGCATCGACCTGGTCGACGCCCGGCATCCGCAGACGATCCTGGCCTATCAGATGAACGGCGAGACCCTGCCGGTCCCGCACGGGGCGCCGCTGCGGCTCAGGGTCGAGCGCCAGCTGGGCTACAAGCACGCCAAATACATCCGCCGCATCGAGGCGGTGGCGAGCTTCGCCCACATCGGCCGGGGCAAGGGCGGCTACTGGGAAGACCGCGGCTACGAGTGGTATGCGGGCATCTGAGTCCCGGCGCCCGGCCCGGGCGACTCAGACCCCCGCCGTCTCTTCCTGCCGCTTCTTCATCAGGGCGTCAAAACTGTCCCAGACGCCGGCCGCGCCGTGCCACGAGCCCCTGGTTGCGGCCTTGGAGTATTCGGTGGCGCGGGCCTCGAAGAAGTTGGCGTGCTCGACCCCCGAAAGCATCGACTGCAGCCACGGCAGCGGGTTTTCCTTGACGCCATACACCTCGGGCAGGTGCAGCTGGCGCAGGCGCCAGTCGGCGATGAAGCGGATATAGGCCTTGATGTCCGAGGGGGTCATGCCGTTGACCGGTCCCATCTCGAAGGCCAGGTCGATGAAGCGGTCCTCCATCTCGACCACGGTCTTGCAGCATTCGACGATGTCGTCGGCCACCGCCTTGGTGACGGCCCCCGTCTCCTTGTTGAAGGCGTGGTACAGCTTGATGATGCCGTCGCAGTGCAGGCTCTCGTCG
>JBGTSL010000073.1:0-7595 GCA_041940325.1 Brevundimonas sp. | reverse complement strand
GTCCGGTTGCAGGTGTTGCGTGGTGCGGGCCACATCTATACCCCCGCCCAGTGGGACGAGGTTCGGGGCCTGGCGCTGGACTTCTTCCAGCGAACCCTGCTGCAGCGAGCCTGATCCTCCATGACCGACCGCAAGAACCGCCCGGGCTTTTCGACGCGCGCCATCCATGCCGGACAGCGGCCCGACCCGACGACGGGTGCCGTCATGACCCCGATCTACGCCACCTCGACCTATGCCCAGGAAAGCCCGGGCGTGAACAAGGGCTATGAATACGCCCGCGGCAAGAACCCGACGCGGGAGGCGTTCGAGGCCTGTCTGGCCGATCTGGAGGGCGGCACCCACGGCTTCGCCTTCGCCAGCGGCATGGCGGCGACCTCGACGGCGCTGGAGCTGCTGGACGCCGGATCGCACATCGTCACAGGCGACGACCTGTACGGCGGTTCGTGGCGGCTGTTCGAGCGGGTGCGGCGGCGCTCGATGGGGCTGGACTTCGCCTATGTCGACCTGAGCGACCTGAAGGCGGTCGAGGCGGCGATCACGCCGAAGACGAGGCTGATCTGGGCCGAGACCCCAACCAATCCGCTGATGAAGCTGGCCGACATCGCCGGCCTGTCGAAGATCGCCAGGGCGCACGGATTGAAGCTGGTGGTCGACAACACCTTCGCCACGCCGTGGAGCCAGCAGCCGCTTAAGCTGGGCGCCGACATCGTCATGCACTCGGCCACCAAATATCTGAACGGCCATTCCGACATCATCGGCGGTGCGCTGGTGACCGCCGATCCGGATCTGGCGAAGGAGATCAAGTTCCTGCAGAATTCGGTCGGCGGGGTGATGGGGCCGTTCGACGCCTTCCTCGCCAACCGGGGGCTGAAGACGCTGGGCCTGCGCATGAAGGCGCACAACGAGAACGCCCTCGCCGTCGCCCGCTGGCTGGAGGACCGCAAGGGGATCGCCAAGGTGATCTATCCGGGGCTGATCAGCCATGCGCAGCACGATCTGGCGGCGACGCAGATGAATTGCCGCTTCGGCGGCATGGTCACGGCGATCATCGACGGCGATCTGGCGCGGACGAAACAGGTTCTGGAACGGGTGCAGGTCTTCACCCTGGCGGAGTCGCTGGGCGGGGTTGAGAGCCTGGTCAACCATCCGGCCATCATGACCCATGCCTCGGTGCCGAAAGAAGTGCGCGAGGCTGGCGGGATCACGGACAGCCTGATCCGGCTGTCGGTGGGCGTGGAGGAGGTAGAGGACCTGATCGCCGACCTGGATCAGGCGCTGGGCTGACGTCAGCCGGCAAGCGGAAATCGCCCCGGGCCGCCGGGAAGGAGGGGCGGCGGCCCGGAGCCGGTTTCCACCTACTCAGGCATGGAAACCGTATCGGTGACGTGGATCACGCCGTTGGACTGGAACACATCGGCCTGGGTGACCGTGGCCATGCCGCCCTTCTCGTCGGTCAGGATGACAGAGTCGCCGCGCAGGGAGGCGGTCAGGGTCCCGCCCTCGACGGTGGTCAGGCTGGCGCTGCCGCCGCCGGCCTCGATCTGCTGGATCAGGTCAGCCGCGGCGACCCGGCCGGGCACCACGTGATAGGTCAGGATTTTGGTCAGGGTCGCCTTGTTGGCGGGCTCGACCAGGCTTTCGACGGTGCCGGCGGGCAGTTTGGCGAAGGCGGCGTCGGTCGGGGCGAAGACGGTGAAGGGGCCCGGGCCCGACAGGGTCTCGGCGAGGCCGGCGGCGGTGACGGCGGCCACCAGCGTGGTGTGGTCTGCCGAGTTCACGGCATTCTCGACGATGGTCTTGTTCGGGTACATGGCGGCGCCGCCGACCATCGGGACGTCCTGGGCGGGAGCCGCGGCCTCGGCGGCTTCGGGGGTGGGTGTATCAGCGGCGGGCGAGCAGGCGCCGGCGAGGATGGCGCCGGCGGCGACGCCGGCGACGAGAAGGGTGCGGTTGGGAGTCATGGTCATCTGTGTCTCTCCTGAGCGGCCGTCGATACGGCTCAGGGATGGAGACGAACGGGGCGCCGGGACGGATCACTATCGCGGCTAGTGGCCGCAAGGAGGCATCCGGAACCGGCCTTCGCGCGTAAGGGCGCGCTCCGGACAGCAAAACGGCGGCGGAGCCTGGGCCCCGCCGCCGTTCGAAATCATGCGCCGGAGACCGGCGCCTGAACTCAGCCCTCGGTCTTCAGCTGACCAGCGGATTCCTTGCCCGAACGCTTGTCACGCTCGATTTCGTAGGAAACCTTCTGGTTTTCATCGAGGCCGCGCAGGCCCGCCTGTTCGACGGCCGAGATGTGGACGAACACGTCCTTGCCGCCGTTGTCAGGCTGGATGAAGCCGTAGCCCTTGGTGCCATTGAACCATTTTACAGTGCCGGTAGCCATTTTCAGGACCTCCGTTAGCAGTTGGCCTCAGGGAAGAGCCCCTGGAGCCTGTCGGGTCTGAAAGGAGCGGCTGGACCTCGGTGCGAAAGCAGAGGGTGGCGTTTCGCAGAGAGATCGACGTCAAGGGTTGTGGACTGTCCCAGCGGCGAAAGCAAGGCGGCGGGAGTCAGCCGGCCACGTCATCGGCGGTCTGGCCGCCCGTCTGTTCGGCAGGCGCGACGTAATGTTCCTGACACAGCTTGCGCAGGGCCGCGCTGAGGGTCGGGCCGTAGAGGGAGTCCTGGATGCGGTCGAAGCCCTCGGACGAGAGGGCCTGCTTGATGTCGCTGACGGTGCGGCAGCGGCCCTCGCGGGCGAGTTCATAGGCGCGTTCAAGCGTGGTCGGTCTGTGAGTCATGCTCATAAGGTAGGCACGACAGCCCCCGATTGCGAGCCTCAGAAGGCCAGACTGACGCCGGCGACGAGACTATCGGCGTATTGTTCGCCCGAAACCTCGGCGTCCGTCCCGTACCAGCGCAGCTCCGCCTCAAGGTTGCGGGTCAGGGCGTAGTTCAGGCCGACGTCATAGCCAGTATAATCGACGCTGTTGTCCTGCTCGCGGCGGCCGATGGCGGCGGAGGCGTAGAGCTTGTCGGTGAAGTCCCAGCCGAGGCGGGCCTCGGTCCAGGTCCAGGCTTCCGTCGCACCGGTGCTGTCGGGCGAATACTGCAGGCGGATGCGCCCGCTGGCGGGGCCGATCGAGCGCTTCACGTCGGCGGTGAATTCCCAGGCGTCGGCGTCGGCGCCCGGGTTGGCGTCGATCTGCCACTTGTGCTTGACGTTCAGGTCGAGGTCGAAGCCCGCGAATTCGGGCCGGACCCCGGCGTTGAAGGCGACCTCAAGCTCCGAGCCGGAGGACTTGATCGTCTCGAACGACGGCCCGGCGTAGAACATTCCGGAGGCGCTCTCCCACTCGGCCTCGCCCCAGACGAAGGCGTCGCCGTCCGACTTGGAGGCGGCCTTGGAGCGATTGTCAGTTCCGGCGCCGACCACGAAGGTCCAGGAGCCGGACGGCGCCTGCTGGGCGGCGGCGGGCATGGCGGCGGCCAGCAGGGCGAGAGCGGCGGCGGTCGTCAGGGTGCGGATCATCGGGGGTCGCTTCGAATCAGGCCGGGGGGCCCGGGAGCGGGCCGGTCTAGAACCGCTTCTTGTCGAAAACGGCGCAGGCCTCCGCATATTCGTCCCGCAGCCGCCGGACAAGCTGCTCCGTGGGCAGAATGTCGTGCACGGCCCCCGCGCCCTGGCCGGCCGACCAGACGGTCTTCCAGGCCTTGGCCTCGTCGGCCATGTCGAGCTTGTGCTCGGGCAGGGTCTTCGGATCGATGCCGTTGGCGATGAGCGACGGGGTCAGGAAATTGGCCGGGATGCCCGATACGGCGGGGGTGTAGGTGATGTCCGAGGCGCCGGCGTCGACGATCATCTGCTTGTATTCGGCTTGGGCCTGCGACTCCGTCGTCGAGATGAAGCGGGTGCCCATATAGGCGAAGTCGGCCCCCATCATGGTCGCGGCGGCGACGTCGCGGCCGGTGGACAGGCAGCCGGACAGGATGATGGTCCCGTCGAAGAAGGAGCGCACCTCCTCGACCAGGGCGAAGGGATTGACCACGCCGGCGTGGCCGCCGGCGCCGTTGGCGACGAGGATCAGGCCGTCGACGCCGGCCTGGGCGGCCTTGCGGGCGTGGCGGACGTTGGCGATGTCGTGGAAGACCACGCCGCCGTAGCCGTGCACCGCCTCGACCACGTCACGCACCGCGCCGAGCGAGGTGATGATCAGCGGCACCTTCTCCTCGACCGAGACCATCATGTCGGCCATCAGCCGGGGATTGGTCGGATGGACGATGTGGTTGACCCCGAAGGCGGCGGCGTCGGGTTTCAGACGGCCCTTGATGTCGTGCAACCACGCCCGATAGCCCTCGGTGGTGCGCTGGTTCAGCGACGGGAAGGTGCCGATGACGCCGCTGTTGCAGCATTCGACGACCAGATCCGGGCCGGAGACGAGGAACATCGGCGCGGCGATGACCGGCAGCCTGAGGCCTTTTTGCAGCGATGCCGGAATGGTCATGGCGGATACCCCCGTTGTCTTTCGCTACGGATAGCGGGCTGACGGCGGGGAAGGCAAATGCTTCGAGGGGGAAGAGGCGAGGGGCGAGGATGACGACGTCCCGGGAACCGGCTACATCGATCTCATGACCACTGACACCTCCGGCCTGCACCAGCTGGGCCAGATGACCGCCGCGCCGACGAGCCCGGAGACCGCCG
Organism: Brevundimonas sp.; assembly: GCA_041940325.1. Lineage (GTDB taxonomy): Bacteria > Pseudomonadota > Alphaproteobacteria > Caulobacterales > Caulobacteraceae > Brevundimonas. The sequence continues at coordinate 2,911 of JBGTSL010000073.1, read as the reverse complement.
TGCTGGAGCGGGTGCCGAACCCGCATGCGGGGACGCTGTATCTGACGCGGTTCACGGCGCCGGAGTTCACCAGCCTGTGCCCGGTGACGGGCCAGCCGGACTTCGCCCACATCGTCATCGACTATGCGCCGGGCGACTGGTTGGTCGAGTCGAAGAGCCTGAAGCTGTACCTGACCAGCTTCCGCAACCACGGCGCCTTCCACGAGGACTGCACCGTGGCCATCGGCAAGCGGCTGGTGGATCTGCTGAAGCCGACATGGCTGAGAATCGGGGGCTACTGGTATCCGCGCGGCTGTGGCTGCCGGACCAGGGCGTGCCGACCTATCGCGGACGGGGGTGATTTCACGCGCCGCGCCAAATCCTCAGGATTTGCTCATGCATGGGGCGGGCGCTTCGGCCTAGCTGACCCCGTGACCGAACCGCGCCGCCTTCCGCTCGAAACCTGGGGCCGCCACTGGCTGGGGCGGCTGCAGGCGTGGTCGGACCGGCGGGCGTGGAGCCGGTACGGGTTCGAGTTCCTGATGTTCGGGGTCAAGCAGGGCTGGGCCTGTCTGTTCGGCGGGGCGATGCTGGCCCTGCTGATAGGGACGAAGCTGTGGTGGCCGGAAGCGGCGCCGATCGCGCGCTACGACTTTCTGGTGCTGGGGGCGGTGGCGATTCAGGCGGCCATGCTGGCGCTGAAGCTGGAGAGCTGGGAGGAGGCGCGGGTGATCCTCGTCTTCCACGTCGTCGGCACCATCATGGAGCTGTTCAAGACCTCGGCGGGGTCGTGGATCTATCCGGAGCCGTCGCTGCTGCGGATCGGCGAGGTCCCGCTGTTCTCGGGCTTCATGTATGCGGCGGTGGGCAGCTATATCGCGCGCATCTGGCGCATCTTCGACATCCGCTTCCGCCACTATCCGCCCCTCTGGACGACCTGGGTTCTGGCGGCGGCGATATACGTCAACTTCTTCGCCCATCACTGGCTGCCGGACGTGCGGCTGGGGCTGTTCGCCCTGACGGCGGTGCTGTTCGGGCGCGGCTGGTTCTACTTCACCCCCGACCGGCGGCGGCGGTCGATGCCGTTCCTGCCCGGTTTCTTCCTCGTGGCCCTGTTCATCTGGTTCGCCGAGAACCTCGGCACCTGGGCGCAGGCCTGGGCCTATCCGGGTCAGGAGGACGGCTGGGAGCCTGTTTCGCTGGCCAAGCTGGGCAGCTGGTTCCTGCTGATGATGATCAGCGTGGTGCTGGTGTCGCTGGTGCATCGGCCGGAGGAAGAGGCGCCAGGGGCCAAGGGCCAGGGGCCAGGGGCTAGGGGAGCTACACCGGGTCCGATACACCAACGATTTCTCCCTAGACCCTAGCCCCCAGACCCTAGTCCCCATGACCACCACCCACACCGACGTCGTCATCCTCGGCGGGGGCCATAACGGCCTCGTCTGCGCCTTCTATCTGGCGCGGGCCGGGTTGAAGGTGACGGTGCTGGAGCGGCGGCATGTGGTCGGCGGGGCGGCGGTGACGGAGGAATTCCATCCGGGGTTCCGCAACTCGACCGCCAGCTACACCGTCAGCCTGCTCAATCCGAAGGTCATCGCCGACATGGAGCTGGCCCGGCACGGGCTGACCGTGGTCGAGCGCAGGATCTCCAACTTCCTGCCGCTGGAAGACGGCCGCCATCTGCTGGCCGGAGAGGGGCGGACGCGGGGGGAGGTGGCGAAGTTTTCGGCACGGGACGCGGAGCGGCTGCCCGAATACGAGCGGCGGCTGGAGGTGGTGGCGGCGATCCTGCGCGACTGGATCCTGAAGGCGCCGCCCAATGTCGTGGAGGGCGGCTGGATGGCCATGCTGCCGGAGCTGCTGAAGGCCGGCGGGCTGGGGCGGCAGGCGGCGGGGCTGGACACGCAGGGGCGGCGCGACCTGCTGGACCTGTTCGCCAAGTCGGCCGGCGACTGGCTGGACGGCTGGTTCGAGAGCGACCCGATCAAGGCCCTGTTCGGCTTCGACAGCGTGGTGGGCAACTACGCCAGCCCGTACACGCCGGGCTCGGCCTATGTGCTGCTGCATCATGTGTTCGGCGAGGTGAACGGGCGCAAGGGCGTCTGGGGCCATGCGCTCGGCGGCATGGGGGCGATCACTCAGGCGATGGCGAAGGCCTGCGCCGAACAGGGCGTCAAGGTGCGGCTGGAGGCGCCCGTCGCCGAGGTGCTGACCGACAAGGGCCGCGCCATGGGGGCGGTGACGGAGGCGGGCGATGTGGTGCGGGCGCGGGCGGTGGTGTCCAACCTGCATCCGCGGCTGCTGTTCGAGCGGTTCGTCGACGACGCGGTGGTCCCGGCGGAGTTCCGCGAGCGGATCGGGAACTACCAGTCGGGATCTGGCACCTTCCGCATGAATGTGGCGCTGTCCGAACTGCCGGATTTCACGGCGCTGCCGGGGGCGGGGGACCATCTGACGGCGGGAATCATCATGGCGCCGTCGCTGGCCTATATGGACCGGGCGCATGCCGAGGCGCGGTTGAGCGGCTGGTCGTCGAGGCCGATCGTCGAAATGCTGATCCCCTCGACGCTGGACGACAGCCTGGCGCCGCCGGGTCAGCATGTGGCCAGCCTGTTCTGCCAGCACATAGACCCCACGCTGGCCGACGAGCACCGCGACACGGTGGCAGACCTGATGATCGAGACGGTCGACCGGCACGCGCCGGGGTTCAAGGCCTCGGTGCTCGGGCGGCTGGCGCTGGGGCCGCGCGATCTGGAGCGGCGCTTCGGCCTGGTCGGCGGCGACATCTTCCACGGGCGGCTGACGCTGGACCAGCTGTTCAGCGCCCGGCCGGTGCTGGGCCATGCCGATCACCGGATGCCGGTTCCAGGACTCTATCTGTGCGGGTCCGGGGCGCACCCGGGCGGCGGCGTGACCGGGGCACCCGGCCATAATG
>JBGTSL010000072.1:0-7675 GCA_041940325.1 Brevundimonas sp. | reverse complement strand
GGGGCAGGGCGCCGCGCCGCGCGCCGCGGTCGCAGGGGCTTCGGCGGGCTTTGCGAAAGTGAAATACGCCGCTAGCGTCGCCGCCATGCGCAACATTCTTCTCGCCTCCACCCTGTTCCTCGCGGCCCAGACGCCGTTCACCGCCGCCATGGCGCAAACGCCGGACCCGGCGGTGCTGACCCCGGAGCGGGTGTTCTCCGACCCGGCGCTGGCGGGGCCGGTGGCCAAGGGGGTCAGCCTGTCGCCGGACGGCGAGCTGGTGGCCTTCCTGCGCTCGCGCGAGGATGACGCCGACGTGCAGGATCTGTGGGCCGCGCCGACCGGGGAGGGCGAGCCGTTCAAGCTGATCGACGCGCGGGCGCTGGTCCCGGATGCGGGCGAGCTGTCGGAAGCCGAGAAGGCGCGGCGCGAGCGGATGCGGATCAGCGCCCGCGGCGTGGTCGAATATGCGTGGGACGAGCAGGGCCGCTACATCCTCGCCCCGCTGGAGGGCGACGTCTTCCTCGCGGAGCGCGACGGGGGGGCCGTGCGCCGGTTGACCGAGACCGAGGCCGACGAGATCGACGCCAAGGTCTCGCCGGACGGCAATTTCGTCTCGTGGGTGCGGGACCAGGACCTGGTCGTCTACGACCTGGCCTCGAATCGCGAGACGCCGGTGACCACCGACGGCGAGGGGCTGATCACCTGGGCCATGGCGGAGTTCATCGCCCAAGAGGAGATGGACCGCGACACCGGCTACTGGTGGAGCCCGGACGAGCGCTACATCGCCCTGCAGCGCACGGACGAGTCGACCGTCGACGTCATTCCGCGGCTGGACATCACTGGCGGCGGGGCGACCGTGATCGAGCAGCGCTACCCGCGGGCCGGGCGGCCCAATGCGGTGGTCGAGCTGTATGTCCACGACCGCCAGACGGGGCGGCGGACGAAGGTCGATCTGGGCGAGAACAAGGACATCTATCTGGCGCGGGTGAACTGGTCGGCGGACGGCCGGACCCTGTACGTGCAGCGCCAGTCGCGCGACCAGAAGACGCTGGACCTGCTGAGCGTCGATCCGGCCACGGGCGCGTCGCGGGTGATCGTGACGCAGCGCTCGGACGCCTGGGTGCCGCTAACCCACGACTTCAAGGCGCTGGAGGACGGGAATTTCATCTGGTCGTCGGAGGAGACGGGCTGGAAGCACCTGTATCTGTACGATCGCGACGGGCGGCGCATCCGGGCCATCACCAGCGGCGACTGGCCGGTGAAGTCGCTGGACGGGGTGAACCAGCAGACCGGCGAGGTCTTCTTCACCGCCTCGATGCGCGACGGTCAGGAACTGCCGATCGAGCAGCAGATGTTCCGCGCCAGCCTGCGCGAAGAGATGACGCCCGTGGCCGTGACGCCGGCGGGCGGCTGGTGGTCGGCGTCGATGAACCGGACGGGCACGGCCTACGTCGGCAACTACTCGGACCTGAACACGCCGCCGCAGTCGGGGCTGTATCGCGCCGACGGCACCTTCGTGCGCTGGATCGAGGAGAACCGGCTGGACGCGGACCACCCCTACGCCCCCTATGCGTCGCGGCGCGGCGAGGTGACCTATGGGACGCTGGAGAGCGACGGCCACACCCTGGTCTGGCAGATGACCACGCCGCCGGGCTTCGACCCGTCGAAAGAATATCCGGTGGTCATGCAGGTCTATGGCGGGCCGTCCGGCGGGGGCGTCAAGCGCAGCTGGCAGTCGGCCACCAATCAACTGTTGACCGAAGCCGGCTACATCGTCTTCCGGATGGACAATCGCGGCGAGGGCTATCGCTCGGCGGCGTTCAAACAGGCGCTCTATCTGAAGATGGGTCAGCCTGAGGTGGAAGATCAGGTTCTGGCGGCGAACTATCTGAGATCGCTGCCCTTTGTCGCTGACGATCGCATCGCGGCCATGGGCTGGAGCTATGGCGGCTTCATGACCCTGCACATGCTGACCGAGCCGAGGATGGGCCTGGCCGCCGCCACCGTCGGCGCGCCGGTGACCGACTGGAGCCTGTACGACACCCACTACACCGAGCGCTTCATGTCGACCCCGGAGCTGAACCCCGAGGGCTACGCCGCCTCGGACGCCGTGCCGCAGCTGGGTCAGATGACCGGCCGCATGCTGCTGATGCACGGCATGGCCGACGACAACGTCATCTTCGAGAACGCCACCCGCGTCATCAATGCGATGCAGGAGAACAGCCAGCCGTTCGAGATGATGCTCTACCCGGGGCAGCGGCACGGGGTGCGCGGCAACCCGCGGCAGCTGCAGCAGTGGCGCACGTATCTGGACTTCCTCGACCGGACGATCGGGTCGCGGGCGGAGTAACAGCGCCCCGACCCGTTTAGGGCAAGGGGCCCGGGGGGCGATGATGTTCAGGACCTGGCGCGAGCGGATTTTCGGCGAGACTGAAGAACGGGGCCGCTTCAGGGGGCTGTTGGCCGGCGCGGCGGCGGCGGTCTCGCTGGCGGCCTGCGCCACACCGAGTCCGGACGGAAGCTGGACAATCCCGGGCGCAGACGGTGGCCGGATTTTCCAGCCTCCCAGCGCGGCCGCGATCGTCGACGGCCACTATCCCGGCTCCGCGGCGGTGGAGGGCTCGGTCCAGCTGATCCTCAGCGCGGACAATGCGGGGCCTGAACCTTTCAACGCCGTGATTGCGATCAGCCCGGCCTTGGAAGAGAATCCGGCCGCAGAGCTATTGCTGAGCCGCCTCCGCGGCCTCCCCATCCTCCTCAAGGACAACATCGAAACCGCCGATATGCCCACCACGGCGGGCTCGCTGGCTCTCATCGACAACGCGCCACGCCGTGACGCGCCCTTGGTGACCCGCTTGCGCGACGCGGGCGCCGTGATCCTCGGCAAGGCCAATCTGTCGGAATGGGCCAACATCCGGTCGTCGCAGTCGATCAGCGGCTGGAGCGCGGTCGGGGGGCAGACGCGCAATCCGTATGCGCCGGAGCGGACGCCGTGCGGCTCGTCGTCGGGCAGCGCGGCGGCGGTGGCCATAGGGCTGGCGCCGGCGGCGATCGGGACCGAGACGGACGGCTCGATCACCTGTCCGGCCTCGGTCAACGGCGTGGTCGGGTTCAAGCCGACGGTGGGGCTGGTCAGCCGCACCCACATCATCCCGATCAGCCATTCGCAGGACACGGCCGGGCCGATCACGACGACGGTCGAGGACGCGGCCATCGTGCTGTCGGTCATCGCCGGCAGCGACCCGCTGGACCCGGCCACGGCCGAGGCGGACGCGCGCAAGGTCGACTACCGGGCGGCGCTGGATGCGGACTCTCTGGGGGGCGCGCGGATCGGGGTGATGCGGTTTCTGGTGCCGAACTATTCGGTGGAGACCCAGGCGGTGTTCGAGGCCAATCTGCAAGTGCTGCGCGACGCGGGGGCGGAGCTGGTCGAGATCACCGAGGCGCCGGCCGACTTCCGCCAGATCGGCGGGTGGGAGATCACCGTGCTGCTGACCGAGCTGAAGCACGATCTGAACCTGTACCTGGCGTCGACCGATCCGGCGCAGGTGAGGACGCGGACCCTGGCCGACGTCATCGCCTTCAACGCCGCCGAGCCGCGCGAGACCGTGCTGTTCGGCCAGGACCTGTTCGAGCGGGCCGAGGCGACCGGCGGGCTGACCGACCCGGCCTATGTCGAGGCGCGCGAGCGCTCGTTGCGGGCGGCGGGGCCGGAGGGGATCGACCGGATGATGGCCGAGCACGGGGTGATCGCCCTGACCGCGCCGACGACCTCGCGGGCCTGGACCAACGACCCGGACGACGACGACCGCTCTCAGGGCTCGGCCAGCCGGCTGGCGGCGGTGGCGGGCTATCCGCACCTGACCGTGCCGATGGGCTTCGACCGCGGCATGCCGGTGGGGATCAGCTTCATGGCCGGCAAGTGGGACGACGCGAAGGTCCTGTCTCTGGGCTACGCCTTCGAGCAGCGGACGCGGGCGCGGCGGGCGCCGGTGTTTCAGACGGTTCACTGAGGGGATGAGGATGCGCTTCAAGAGGATCACACCCCCGGCCCTCACGGCGGCATTCGCCGTCCTGACGCTGGGCGGCTGTATCAGCGTCGAGGTCCGCGACTCGCGTGAGATCGCAGTGGCGGACGCGGCGGCTCGGGTCAGATCGGGGGTCGCAGCCTGCGATCGCTACTCGGAGCAAGGAAGTCTCTGGGCCTGCGTGGCGGACAAGCAGACCACCAACGCGGTCCTGCTGTGGGCGGACCTGGCGCCGCCGGACTGGTCCTCGTCGCAGGGCATCGCGGGCATGCCCATCCTGTTGAAGGACAACATCGAGACGCGCGACATGCCGACCACGGCCGGGTCGCTGGCGCTGGTCGACAATGCGCCGGGGCGGGACGCGCCGCTGGTGGCGCGGCTGCGCGAGGCCGGGGCGGTGATTCTCGGCAAGACCAATCTGTCGGAGTGGGCCAATATCCGCTCGTCCAACTCCACCAGCGGCTGGAGCGCGGTCGGGGGACTGTCGCGCAATCCGCACGCGCTGGACCGCAACACCTGCGGCTCGTCCTCGGGCAGCGGGGCGGCGGTGGCGGCGGGGCTGGCCCCGGCCGCGATCGGCACCGAGACGGACGGCTCGATCACCTGCCCGGCGGCGATCAACGGCATCGTCGGCTTCAAGCCGACGGTGGGACTGGTGTCGCGGACGCACATCGTGCCGATCAGCCATTCGCAGGACACGGCCGGGCCGATGACGCGGACGGTCGAGGACGCGGCCATCGTGCTGAACGCAATCGCCGGGACCGACCCGCTGGACGCCGCCACGGCCGAGGCCGATGCGCGCAAGGTCGACTATCGCGCGGCGCTGAATGCGGGCTCGCTGCGCGGCGCGCGGATCGGGGTCGCCCGCTTTCTGATGGGGTATTCGGCGAAGACCGACGCGGTGTTCGAGGCCAATCTGCAGCAGATGCGCGAGGCCGGGGCGGTGATCGTCGAGATCACCGAAGGGCCCGACATGAACGCCCTCGGCGGGGCCGAGCTGGAGGTGCTGCTGTTCGAGCTGAAGCACGACCTGAACGCCTATCTGGCCTCGACCGACCCGGCGCAGGTGCAGACCCGGACCCTGGCCGACATCATCGCCTTCAACGAGCGGACGCCCCGCGAACTGGCCCTGTTCGGCCAGGAGCTGTTCATCCAGGCTGAGGCGAAAGGCGGGCTGGACGATCCGGCCTATGTCGAGGCGCGTGCGACCTCGCTGCGGCTGGCCGGGGCCGAGGGTATCGACCGGCTGATGCGCGAGCATGACGTCGTCGCCCTGATCGCGCCGACCACCGGCCCGGCCTGGACCATGGACGTGATCAACGGCGACCATTACGCCGGGGCCGCCAGCACCCTGCCGGCGGTGGCGGGCTATCCGCACCTGACCGTGCCGATGGGCTTCGTCGACGGCCTGCCGGTCGGGATGAGCTTCATCGCCGGCGAGTGGGAGGACGCCAAGGTGCTGTCGCTGGGCTACGCCTTCGAGCAGCTGACGCGGGCCATGCGGCAGCCGGCCTTCGCCCCGTCGGTGGATTTGACGGAGGTCATGGCGCCCCTGCTGGCGCCGGTCCGATAAGGGCAACCTTCGCCTGTCGCATGGATTAAGGGCCCGAATGGAAAAGCAGTTCATCCAGTTCGCGACCCGCACGGCCAAGGTGGCCGGCAAGCCGTGGACCTTTCTGCTGTGTCTGTCGGTGGTCATCGGCTGGGCGGCGACCGGGCCGTTGTTCGGATTCAGCGACGGCTGGCAGCTCTTCATCAACACGGGGACGACGGTCGTCACCTTCCTGATGGTGTTCCTGATCCAGAACACCCAGAACCGCGACGCGGCCGCGATGCACGCCAAGCTGGACGAGCTCGTGTTCGCAACCACCCGGGCCGAGAACCGGTTCGTGGGGATCGAGCATCTGACCGACCGGGAGCTTGACGCCATTCTTGAGGAGGTCGAGGCGCGCGCCCTGGAAATCCACGCGGAACGACGGGCCCGGCTGAGGAAGCCCAAGGCGCCGGCATGAGCAGTCTGGTGGCCAACGTGGTCGGCTCGGCCGCCGCCGTCTGCTCGGTCACCAGTTTCGCGCCGCAGATGGTCAAGATCTGGAAGAGCCGCGACGCTTCGTCGGTGTCCTTGCGGACCTATGCCCTGACAGTGACCTGTTTCGCCCTGTGGGTGGTCTACGGCGTGATGACTGGAGCCTGGCCGGTGACGGCCGCCAATTCCCTGGCCCTGCTGATGTCGGCGGGGGTGCTGACGATGAAGTGGCGGTTCCGGAACGGCGATCCCGACGTCAAAGCCGCTCGCGGATCGCCTCGATGATCCGCTCGCAGGCCTGTTCGGGGGCCAGGGCGGCGGCGTCGATGTGGATGTCGGGCTTCTCGGGCCGCTCGTAGGGGCTGTCGATGCCGGTGAAGTTGGTCAGCTGTCCGGCGCGGGCCTTGCGGTAGAGGCCCTTGACGTCGCGGCTCTCGACGACGTCCAGCGGGGCGTCGACGAAGATCTCGACGAACTCGCCGGGCGCCATCCTTTCCCGGGCCATGCGGCGCTCGGCGGCGAAGGGCGAGATGGCGGAGACCAGCACGATCAGGCCGGCGTCGGCCATCAGCCGGGCGACCTCGGTGATGCGGCGGATGTTCTCGACCCGGTCGGCGTCGGTGAAGCCGAGATCCTGATTGAGGCCGTGGCGGACATTGTCGCCGTCCAGCAGGAAGGTGTGGCGGCCGTCTGCGAACAGCCGCTTGTCGACCAGATTGGCGATGGTCGACTTGCCGGCCCCGGACAGGCCGGTGAACCACAGCACCAGCGGCTTCTGACGCTTGAGGCCAGCGCGTTCGGCGCGGCCGACGTCGAGCGCCTGCCACTGGACATTGGCCGAGCGGCGCAGGGCGAAGCGGATCAGGCCGGCGCCGACCGTCTCATTGGTCTGGCGGTCGATCAGGATCAGGCCGCCGAGGTCGCGGTTGACGGCGTAGGGCTCGAAGGTCAGGGGGGCGTCGAGATGCAGGTGGCAGACGCCGATGTCGTTGAGCTCAAGCGTGCGCGCGGCGAGGGGCTCCAGCGTCTCGACATTGATGCGGTGGCGGATGTCGGTGACCTGGGCGGTCACGGTCGCGGCGCCCAGCCTGATCCCATAGGCCCGCCCGGGCAGGAGGGGGGCGTCGGCCATCCAGACGAGGTCGACTTCGAACTGGTCGGCGACGCCGGGCGGGGCGTCGGCGGCGGCCAGCACGTCGCCGCGCGACACGTCGAGATGGTCGGTCAGGGTCAGGGTCACTGACTGACCTGAACCGGCTTCGGCGAGATCGCCGTCCATGGTGACGATCCGGTCGACAGCGGTCGTGTGGCCCGAGGGCTGGACCTTGAGCGGGTCGCCCGGGCGCACGGTTCCCGCGGCGATGCGGCCCGCGTAACCGCGGAAGTCGGCGTCGGGGCGGTTGACCCATTGCACCGGCATTCGGAACGGGCCGGGGTCGGTCCCGGCGACGTCGATCGCCTCCAGCCACTCCAGCAGGGTCGGGCCATCGTACCAGGGCATGGCCGCCGAGCGCTCGACGACATTGTCCCCGCCCAGACCCGACACCGGCACGGGGGTGACCTCCGACAGGCCCAGGTCCGCGGCGAGGGCGCGGTAGTCGGCGGCGATCTCGTCGAACAGCTCGCGCGACCCGCTGAC